>CALMWJ010000138.1 GCA_937873525.1 uncultured Peptococcaceae bacterium
GAAATCGAAGGTGACAAAGCATGAGAATGGGAAAAAATTATTGGGAATGGAAGCCGGTATTTCAGATCAAGCCATTGGAGACTGCACTGTTGGTGATCGATATGCAAAAAGGCTTTTTGGACGAAGGGGCTCCCTTGGAGGTGCCGATGGCCCGCCGGCAAGTCCCGGCGTTGGCCGAGCTCATTGCTTACTGCCGAAGCAACAACATACCGGTGGTCTACTCTGCTTTCACCGTTTGTACGGACTTCAATTACAGCTTCTATTGGAAAATGGCAGAACAAAGAGGATTAAAAGTCGAAAGTCCTGACTGCGCATTTTGGGAGGGAAAACACGAAACCGAAATAGCAGAGGCGCTTCATCCGCTGCCGGACGAAATCGTCATAAAAAAATGCGGCTATGATTGTTTTGCTCGAACGGAATTGGATCAAATCCTCCGCTCCATGGGCGTTGAAACCCTGCTGATTGCAGGCACGGTGATCAATTGGTGTGTGGACAGCACGGTTCGATCGGCATTCCATAAGGACTATCACGTTGCCGTGGTGGCTGATGCGGTCAGTTCCTTTGACCATGCCGGTGCCACAGCCGAACAATGGTGCAGCATGGAACTGAATTTGTTTGCTGAAGCTTTTGGCCGGGTGCTGCCCGCCAGAGACATGATGGCAGAGCTCAGCGAAGCGAAAGAGAGCGAATGCAGACGATGCGTGAACGCATGAGGAAAGGGCGTAGCCTGGTCTGGAAGGTGTATGAGGCAATTGGAACCGCAGGGGGTGAGAGGGCATCGAATCGGAGTAAGGTTACCTATAGAATGATTTAAGGAGGAATTATTATGAGTGTTGATAGTGCAATAGCAAAAAAGATCATGGATCAGGCACAAGCGGATGAATACAGCACGTCGGTCGTTCCCCAATCTGAACGCAAAAGCTTTCGACACATCCTTGCGATTGCCATGGGCTATGTGTTTGTTGTTACCAGCATGCAGGTGGGCGGAAGCATCGGGGTTGCACTGAACTTCAAAGATGCTTTTAGGGCTATTCTTTTAAGCAGTGTGATTTTGGCTGTGCTGGCCTGCATCATGGGCGTCATCGGAACCAAAAGCGGTCTGACCTTCGGACTTTTGAGTAAATATACCTTTGGCGAAGCCGGAACCTGGGTGCCGGTGGTCATCGTGGCATTGACCACGGTGGGGTGGTTTTCAATCGATGCCTATTTGATCGGCTCCACCACCAATGCCTTGTGGAACAACATCCCCATCTTCCCCATTGCAATTCTCGGTGGTATTGGCATGACCATCACCGCGCTGAAAGGCGTTAAATGGATGTCGCGCCTGGCCGATGTGGCTGTTCCCCTGATCATCATCTTCGGCGTGATCTCCATGGTCATGGCGGTCAATTCCATGGGCGGCGTCAGCGGCATGATGAACGCGGTCCAGCAGGACACCATGACCTTTGCCAAAGCGGTTTCTTTGGGCGTAGGCTCATTTGCGGTGGGCGCTGTCATGTTCACGCCGGATATCACCAGATTCTCCAAGAGTATGAAACAGACCATCGCCGCCATGGCCCTGACTATGGTTTTGGGGAATTCCTTCGTCGTGTTTATGGGAACCATCGGCGCTGTGGCCACAGGCAATGGAGACATTGCGCAGGTGATGGCGATTCAGGGTTTGCTGGCGCCGGCTTTCCTAGTGATGCTTCTGAACATCTGGTCCACGGCCCAAGGCTGTGTCTATTCCGGGTCTTTGAGCCTCAGCAGCGCCACCAAACTCTCCCGGACAAAACTCGTCATCGCCTTCGGTGTTGTAGGCATCATCTTTGCCCTGATCGGATTCTATAATCTGTTTGGAACCTATATAAACTTCCTGGCTTCCACGGTGCCGCCGCTGACCGGTATTTTCTTGGCGGATTATCTCTTCCTTTTCAGAAACGGCTATCCGGATTTAGATAAAATCAAATTGCCGAGAGTTAATATTGGCAGCTTTGTTGCCTGGATTGCCGGCTTCCTGGTATCCTATATCAGCCTTGGTTTGCCCGTGGTCAATGCTGTGGTGGCAGCCTTTGTTGTTAAAGCCGCACTTGGAAAAGCCATTAAGGCAGATGCCATCCATTAGTTTGGTGGATTGATCCGTTTGAATGCAATGCTGCGTTTCCGACACACCCGCATAGAAAAATCCTCCAAGGAATGGCCTTGGAGGATTTTTCGTTGGATGCAATGCTGCAGCACCGGATCACAGGGGGTAGACTAACCGGTCTTCCGAAACCAGATCCGGGTCAATATTGTATTTCTGTGCATGCCGATATTTGAAGAAATCCAGGGCGGGCTGGTAAAAGAGTGCGGCGGTCAGCACATCTTCCTCTTGCTCGATATACTCGGCAATTTTGCTGCGGATCTCATCCAGCTCGGGGGCCAGCAAATCGGCAGGCCGGCAGGTAATGACCTCTCTGCCGGGAATGATTTTCTGTATGATCTCCTCTTTGATGGGCACGGTGGTTTTGCCGTACATGCCCTTGACCAGCTGCTTGGCTTCGTTGGAAACCATCTTGTAGCGCTCCCCGGAAATCACGTTGAAGACAGCCTGAGTGCCCACAATCTGGCTTGTGGGGGTGACCAGGGGTGGATAGCCCAGGTCCTCGCGGACTCTGGGCACTTCCTTTAACACATCCTCAAAGCGGTCCATGGCGTTTGCGGCTTTGAGCTGAGATATGAGATTAGAGAGCATCCCGCCGGGTACCTGGTAGACCAGCGTGTTGATATCCACGCCCATCAGCTTGGGATCCAATAGCCCTGAGGCGATGTATTTTTCACGGATGGGTTTGAAATGTTCAGTGATTTGATCAAGCTGCTGAATGCTAAGCCCCGTGTCGTAGGGGGTTCCCTTGAAGGCAGCCACAAGGGACTCTGTGGGGGGCTGGGAGGTGCCCTCGGCAAAGGGGGATATGGCGGTGTCGATGATATCCACACCGGCTTCGGCAGCCTTCAAGTACGTCATGCTGCCCAACCCGCTGGAGGCATGAGTATGCAGTTCGATGGGAATTTTGATGAACTGTTTCATATCCTTGATGAGCGTGTAGGCATTGTAGGGATCCAGAAGGCCGGACATGTCCTTGATGCAGAGGGAGTCCGCACCCAAATCCTGGATCTCACGGGCCAGCTGGATAAAGACCTCATTGGTATGGACCGGACTGATGGTATAGGAAATGGCGCCTTGGGCATGACCACCGTATTTTTTAGTTGATTCGATGGCTTTCTGCAAATTCCGCACATCATTCAGGGCATCGAAGATCCGGATGATGTCAATGCCGTTGCCAATGGCTTTGTTGATGAACGCATCCACGGTGTCATCCGCATAATGCCGGTAGCCTAAAAGATTCTGGCCCCTCAGAAGCATCTGAAGCTTTGTGTTTTTCACGGCTTTGCGGATGGTGCGAAGACGTTCCCAGGGATCCTCGTTCAAGTATCTCAAGCAGGCGTCGAAGGTGGCGCCGCCCCACATTTCGATGGCATGGTAGCCCACCTGGTCCATGGTCTCCAGGATCGGCAGCATCTCATCGGTCCGCATTCTTGTGGCGATCAGGGACTGGTGGCCGTCTCGAAGGACGGTCTCCGTAATCTTGATTTTTGTCATATATTTCCTCCGGCACTGCAAAATAACTGGATCTTCGTAGAATGATGTTCTATCCTGCGATAATCAAAGCAATAGCTCGACGTATTCGTCAACAATGTTGAAAAACCTTTCAAAATCGGAGGCTATACTGTGTATACATTGCAGAGGGGGTTCCAGAAGGACTGAAAGGGGGCCTGGCCGGTCAAGGAAGCGTGCTTTCCATGGCGGTCAGGCTGCGTCCAATCCTCAAAGCATGGTCTCGATGGGTTTGCCGGTGAAGAAAAAGGTGAAGGTGCTGACGGCCAGCAAGGCGTCTTTTACATCGAAAACCTCAACGCGATAAACGCCGGTGGTCCGGCCTTGATGGACTTCATTGGCGATGGCTCTAACTTTGCCTGATTGTGCGGTTTTTATGAAATTAATATTGCTGCTGAGGGTCGTTACAGAAATGCCGTGGCTGCGGGCAGCGCAGCCGGCTGCCACGTCGGCCATGGTGAACATGACCCCGCCATGGAGGGTGCCGTTGATATTCAAGGAATTCTCCTGAATATCCAGTTCAACCTCGGCATGGCCGGTTTCCAGAATGACCGGCCGGATCCCGATTTCACGCATAAAATGATTGTTCTCAATATAGTATTGGATGTATTTGTTTAAGTCCATCGACGAAACCCCCTTTATGAATGGATGTGTAGCTATATCGCAAGCGGCGGACGGGCGGCGCTCATCGCGAATATGATTTATAGTACATCATGAATGAAGAATGAAGTCAATATTCTATGGGAATTCGGGCTTTGCGAGGGTTCAGGATGGGTTTATAATTGTACAATGAAGACAATCTACAGACGCGCAGCAGCCAGGCCGCGACGCGGTTGTTCATAGGAACGATGCTTTTGGGTGCAGGCAAACCTGTTGTGCATCGAATCCATCATTGAAAGGGAGGCACCCGATGCTGAATTTTGAATATCACAACCCAACAAAAATTTTCTTCGGAAGAGGCTATGAGACGCACATAGGCCGGCTGGTTCAGCCCTACGGCAGCAAGCTGCTGCTCCATTACGGCGGAAAAAGCATCAAACGGAGCGGCCTTTATGACCGGGTTGTCGCTTCTTTGCGGGAGGCAGGTGTGGACTTTGTCGAATTGGGCGGCGTGCAGCCCAATCCCAGGTTGTCGCTGGTCCGGGAAGGTATCGAGCTGGCAAGGAAAGAAGAGGTCCGTCTGATCCTGGCCGTGGGGGGCGGGAGCGTCATTGACTCCGCAAAGGCGATTGCTTTAGGGGCTGTTTACAATGGCGACGTCTGGGACTTTTTTGAACAAAAGGCAGTTCCGGAAAGGGCTTTGCCGGTCGCTGCGATCCTGACGATCCCAGCCGCAGGCAGTGAGAACAGCCCGAACACGGTCCTTACCCACGAAGCACTGGATTTGAAGGTAGGGACGAAAAACCAAATCAGCCGGCCCGTCTTCAGCATCCTGAATCCGGAGCTTTGCATGACCCTGCCCAGAGCGCAGATCGGCTATGGGGTTTGTGATATGATGGCCCATATCATGGAGCGGTATTTTACCCATACGATCCATGTAGATCTGACCGATAGGCTATGCGAAGGCGCTCTGCGCACCGCCATGGAAAACGGCCGCAAACTGATGCGGGACAGCCAGGACTACGATGCCTGGGCGGAAATTATGCTGACAGGGACCTTAGCCCACAACGGCCTCTTGGGGACCGGGCGGACGGAGGATTGGGGTTCTCATCGAATTGAACATGAGCTGAGCGCCATCTATGACGTTCCCCACGGCGCCGGCCTGGCGGTGGTCTTTCCCGCCTGGATCAAGTATGTCTGGCGGGAAAATCCGGACATGTTCCTCCAGTTTGCGGTGAAGGTGATGGATGTGGATCCCTCCTTCCGGGATAAGGAGGAAGCCATCCTGGAGGGCGTACGCCGGCTGGAAGCCTTCTACAAAACCATGGAACTGCCCACCCGGCTTGATGAATTGGGGATCGGTGACGAGCGTCTGGAAGAGATGGCGGAAAAGGCATTGCTGAGAGGACCCATCGGTGGACTGAAGGTGCTCACGGCGCAGGACGTGCTGGAAATCCTGAAGCTGACCTTGAAATAATGCGGAAATTCAAATGGATCATCACATAACGAATTAAAATAGAATGGGGAATACGATGAGTGTTTTTGAAGCAGGAATGCTGATTTGCTTTGGAATGGCGTGGCCGGCGAATATTTATAAATCCTATAAGACACGTTCCGCGGTCGGAAAGAGCAGTCTTTTTATCATCATTGTCATTGCCGGTTACATCAGCGGGATCATTCATAAAATCCTTTACAGCAGAGACCTGGTCATGGTGCTGTATATCATAAATCTGACGATGGTTTTGGTGGACGGCCTGTTGTATCTCAGAAATAAGAGGCTTGATCGATTGAAGTCAGCGGGCGCGGAGGAAAACTGAGCCCTCATAAGGCTGCGAAGATCACCAACGGACCACCACATCGGTCAATATAAAATGTTTGACTTATGATTAAGGATGGGGTATACTACGTAAAGCAGTAATAATTATCAATAAGAGAGCCGTTGGATTACCCAAGAAAAAGTGATGTGAAGGTGGCGAAACGATGCTGTTTATATGCTATCCAAACTGCAACACCTGCAAAAAAGCCCGCAAATGGCTGGAAGACCACGGCATTGCCTTTGACGTGCGGGATATCAAAACCGACAAGCCCACATGGGATGAACTGCAGCGCTGGCAGGCCAGAAGCGGCCTTCCGCTCCGGCGGTTCTGGAACACCAGCGGCTTGCAATATAAAAATCTGAATCTTAAGGCCCGTTTGCCGGATATGGGAGAGGGCGAACAGTTTGATTTGCTGTCCTCGGACGGCATGCTGGTCAAACGGCCGCTGCTGATCGGCGATGATTTTGTGCTGGTGGGCTTCAAGGAAGCGGAATGGGAAAAGCAGATCGGTTAGGTCATTGCCGGACGATCGGCTGCGGATACCGTATATAAGCGCGGGGCATTGCCAAGCTTATAAAAATATATTTTCAGGAGGTTATGAACAATGGATGAGAAAAAAACACTCGAAAATTTAATGGCGGCTTTTGCCGGGGAATCCCAAGCGAACCGGAAATACACCGCCTATGCAAAAAAGGCCGAGGCTGAAGGCAACCTGAACGCGGCCAAGCTTTTCCGCGCCGCAGCGGATGCGGAAACCCTCCATGCTTTGAAGGAATTCGAAGTGGCCGGGAAAATCGGCACCACCAAAGACAATCTGATGGATGCGGTTGCCGGCGAAACCCATGAATATGAAGCCATGTATCCTGATTTTATTAAGACAGCGCAAGAAGAGGGCAACAAGGCCGCCGCGCAGATCTTTACCTTTGCGATGAAAGCTGAGGAAGTCCACGCTAAGCTGTATCAGGAAGCCCTCGACGGCATGGGGAAAACCGAAGAAGTCTTCTATTATCTCTGCCCGATCTGCGGCAACATCGAAAAGAGCATTCCGGGAAAATGCAGCATCTGCGGCGCGCCCGGTGAGAAATTCATCAAGTATTAAATCAGGATAGTTTTCTGTGAAACGACAACTTACTTAAAGCAAAAAAGGTGCAGTCCACCCCATCGGTGACTGCTTCTTTTTTTATCCTCGGCATCCGATGTTCCCGCTCAAAACCGAGATCGTTTTTTAAGAGGGGTTTGAAATGGGACTCAATGCGAAATGGATCGATGCACTGCCCGATATTAAAGTTCTGGACGGGGACTCAAAGATTACAGAGGGGGTGGAAGTCAAATTTCTCCCCGGTCACACAAGAGGGCTTTTGAATACAAGGTGTATCCGCCGCAAGCGGGAGATGGTGTAGCGGAGTCCAAATAAACCTAAATGATATTCCTAAGGAGAGGAACAGGGAAGGTCGATTGCCTGCCATGCCCTTTGGAACTTGATTAAAAACCCTGAAGCACAGACAAACAGAGCCTCGGCAAGTGATGCCTTGGCTCTGTTTTATTTGGTGGGTATTAAAGTCATTTAAGGGTATTTCATTCTTGATCAGAAATAATCGGATTCCCAATTGAAACACACTTATCGCTGCGGCAGCAACTCCGGACTGCTTGTGAAACCCTTGAAAGCATGGTGGATGTTTTTATCCCAGCATCCATTTCTTGTTTCTTCTTCGATGAGGGACAACACATCGGAAAGCGGCGGCATGTCCTTGCTATAGTATAAAAGATCAAAATGATTGCATAATGTTGCGATATTGAGCAGCGGCTTGATGCTGGCCGACAGGTCAGCAGGATATCGGTCCGACATCAAGTGGTCATGATGATGAAGAATGATCGTTTGGATGACGGGACGGTCAAAATGCCTGAACATGCTGTTGCCAAGGACCATGTGATCATCCGTCGTTTCCTTTTGATTGCATGGGTGGAGGTCCCGCGCCAGGGCTAATTGCCCGACATCCTGGAGCATGATGCCATTTTTTAATTCGGAAATATCATCAACAGGGAGATTGATTTGGAGGGCGATCTGTTCGGCCAAACGTGCGATCCGTAAGACTTTCTTTCGAATTTCCGGGTTGCGGTTGTTTAACGCGGTCATAAAACAATACATGATATGTTCAAAAGGCTCGCAATGGGACCGCTCTTCTTGCACGGAAAGGAGCGCTTTGATTTTGGTTAATAGCTCCACGCGATCGAAAGGCTTGGTCAGAAAATCCGTCGCTCCGGCCTCAATGGCCCGAATCCGATGCTGATCTTCGTTAAGCACCGTCAAAACGATGATCGGCATGGATTGCAATGTCGGGATCTTTCTCAATCGTTCGCACACCTGGTAACCATTCAATGTCGGCAGCATGACGTCGATGATGGCCAGGTTCGGTTTCAGGTCTGTTGCCAATTGAATCGCTTGCAGGCTTTCACTGGACTCAATGACCTCATAGCCATATTTCTCCAGGATCGTTTTGATTAGTTTTAAGCTGGGCATGTCGTCTTCAAGGACCAGAATCTTTTTAGACACCAAAACACCTCGCTCCTTTTACTTCATGGACAAATGGGTTGCGGTGGTCTATTGAAAAGGATTGATGGGAATTCGAATGGTTACGATGGTGCCGCCATCCGGATTGGGTTCAAGCCAGATTTTTCCTCTATGCAATTCCACGAGATTCTTACTGATGGACAGGCCTAAGCCCACACCTCGATACAGCTTTGTATAGCTGGAATCGGCCTGTTCAAAAGCGAGAAAGACTTTTTCAACCATTTCCTGCGGAATACCGACGCCGGTATCTTTTACGGAAATCCGAATGTGATCCTCGGCGGTTGAAGCCGATAGGGTAATGTTGCCTTCCTGGGGCGTGAATTTAATGGCATTGGAGATAATGTTGATCAAAATTTGCTTCAGCTTCTGGGCATCCCAATGGGGGTGCGGCAAATCGCCGTTGATACAGATGTTGAGCGTTAAGGATTTTGCCCGAAGCTGTGGACGGAACAAATCAGACAAATCGCTGAAAATCTTGTTAAGGTCCAGATAGGCGGGGACTAGTTTCTCGATGTGCTGGTCGAGCTTAACCAAGTCCAGGATATCATTGATCAACTCCAGCAAATGATTGCTGCTATCAATGATCGTCGCCACATAATCTTCCTGTTCATCGTTGAGGCTGCCGAACAGCTTATCCTGGAGCAATCGGGCAAATCCAATGATCGAATTCAGCGGTGTACGTAATTCATGACTCATATTGGCCAGAAATTGGGATTTATATTTATTGGCGGCTTCCAGTTTTTCCACGGTGGCTGCAAGCTGCTGGGTTCTCTCATTGACCTTGTATTCCAGAAGCCTTTTTTCATTCACTAAATCCTTCGCCATTTGGATGATGCTATCTGCAAGCTCCTGGATTTCAATGGGCGTGTGTTTTTCCTGCCATACAATCATGGAAGGCTTCAGATCATCTTCCCGGATCGCTTTGGACAAAGCTTGCAGCTGATCGATCGGTTTTGTGATGACGTAGGATAATAAGGAGCCCAGAAAAATGGCGATCAAGAATATGATCGTGGAAATCATAATAATGATCGTTATGTTGCTGTTGCTGAACTCCGTGAACGCGAACAACGGCGCGCCCACACCGATATTGCCCACGACCTTGCCCTCGAAATTCTTGATGGGATCGTTGACGATCAGCGAAGGACCGCCCAATGGATAGATTTTTCCGCTGAATCGGTGTCCGGCACGGATGGTTTCTACAAGAGTTTCATCTTGGATACTTCCCGCCGGATAGTAGAAATTATCCACCGAGATATTCGAACAGATACGGACGCCTTCGACTCCGATGGACAAATAGGTGTTTGGAACGCGCTCTGTATATTCCTTTGGAAGTCGATCATTATTGTTCAATATGATGCCGGCGGACAGGCCGCCTACCACATGCTTCTGATCGTCCAAGATAGGGACCAGGACCAGCTTCATCAATGCTTTATTAAAGATGCCGGTTTGCGAATCGCTGAGATCATTTCCTGAATAAGCGATCTCGACCTTTTTCTGAAAATCCCAACTGGCTTTGGCGACATCTTCACTGGGCATGAGTTCCGTGGTGTAGATCGTTTTTTTGTTCAGGACCAATGCGCCGGTCAGGTTCGACAGAAACCAGGTTTCTCCGCGATTATAACTGGTGCTGTTTAGAACCGTTCCTTCAGCGTCGGTGATGATGAAATAATCGATGCCTGGATACTTATCGCTCAGATCGCCGATGACCGTGTCCAACTCGGTGGCATTGGCTTCCTGGATCAGTGTGCCTAAATTCTCATGCTGAATGGTGGAGGAAAGGGCAGTTTCGATCATGACATCATTGGAATTATAGAGGTCCCAGGCGGTTTCGATGGCTACATTCAATCGCTCGGTCACATTTCTAGTTTCGATGATGTTGAGCTGATAGATGAAGAACGAGGTCAGGGCGATGATCGTGATGGTAATAACGATGGAAAGCCCCAGAAGGATGTGGTTGCGTATTCGGTTGATTCGTTTCATAGGCGCCTCAGGTCGTCTGGATTTGGTATAAAGCAAGCTGCGTGCGGTTTTTCATTTGAAGCTTTTTTAGGATGTTGCTGACATGGACTTTGACGGTTTGTTCGCTGATAAATAGATTTTTTGAGATTTCCTGATTGGACATCCCGACGCTGATCAAGTGCAGGATCTCTTTTTCTCGTTGGGTCAATGCATCATAGGTTCCTTTTTCGAGAGGCTGGGAACGATCCAAAGGAATGCTTCCTTGTTTGATCAGACCAAAAAGCAGATCCATGTTAAAGGCGATCAATTGAGTGACTTCCTTAAATTCCACCAGGTCGTAACTGTGATCTTCAACCTTAGGGTCTGACAATAGGCGCAAGGGATCACTGGTATCGCGTATGTGAATTTTCCCGATCAGAAGGTAATAATCCGCTTGGGTCATGATATCGGTCTCTAACACAGTTCCCAAAGGGATCACTGCGGTGGTCAAACCAAATGGACAGGTGAGAATGACGTTGGATAAACGGCTTTCCCCTTGTTGCAGCATGCGCTTTAAGTGATTCTGGCATATCTCGGGATGCTTGAGAGCGGCCTGGGCACATTGAAGACTTTGATTGGAGGACACTGAAAACTCATTGCCATCCCGTCGGAAAACGGATATGGATAAATGGAACTGTTTGGAATAAAGATCTTGGAGATATTGAAGCTTTGCCAAGACCATGGCTGTAAGATCGGAGGTTTTCGGCATATTCACAGACCTTTCGTGTATGATGCAGCCCTAAAATGAAGTGAATCGACCTTAACGATGGAGGGGCTTTGCCCATCCATTCACTTGTGCTAGATTCTTCGAAAATATCGAAATCCCTTCCGGAGGTAGTCAGGTTTAACCTTAAGAACTAATCGGCGGGTCCTGACTAAACTAAAGTATTAGTTCATGATGCACTGAAGAGAATAATGATTACTTCGCATTATTATCAAATTTCACAAAATCATTAAACTGAAGACAACCTCGCGAAAAGGAGCCGTTGCTCCAAAGAAATTATTTTATGAAAAGGAGAGTGTTACTGTGCCAACCGTATTAGAAAAATCCCGCGTTCTTGAGATGCTGGAAACAGGCAAGACCGTAACCTGGCCTCTCAATGTCTCAGCCCAGAAAGACGAAAAAAATTTTACTCCGAAGGAAATCAAAGGCAAACCGTCGAGTGAACGCACCGCGCGCATGTTTCATAACTTCCTCGAGAGCAAGTGCCGGTTCGACTCTGAGATGCCCGTGTTCTATACCGAGGGCTGGAAAAAGTATGCGGGTGAACCCCTTTATATCCGCAGAGGACTGGCGTACAAGTATATGCTTGAACATCTGACACCGGTGATCAAAGAAGATGAAGTCGTCGTTATGTCCAAGACCCGTTACAGCCGCGGTGCCACCATGTATCCCCAGTTTTCCACCGCCTTTATGATCAACTTCCTGAACCTGGCAGAAGATGAAGAGGCCAAGCTGTACAGCGTGGAAGCTAAGGACGAAGCCCATAACGTCAGCGAAGAAGGCTGGACCAAGCTGGGCCAGCTGTTCAGCATCCGGCATGATGAGATTCCCGCAATGAAGGAATGCCTCGATTATTGGAAGACACGGTCCATCGAGGACGTATCCAACAAGCTGATGGGGGATGTGTTTCCTGATTATGAGGACCTGCAAAAGGCATGGAAAATGGGGCTGTTCCCAGGATCCGGTCTGGCTTCCGGATGCGATGGACGCTGGACGCCCGCTTATGACATGATCCTTTATCGCGGACTGGACGATGTGATTGCCGAGTGCAAACGACATCTGGCTGAGGAACAGCCCATCAAGAAAGACGGCGCTGAAAAAATCTTCTTCTGGCAGGGCTGCATCCATGTCTGCGAAGGCGTGATCAATTGGGCAAAAAATTATGCGGCGGAAGCCCGCCGTATGGCGGAAACCTGCCCCAACCCGGATCGGCAGAAGGAACTGCTCGAGATGGCCGATATTCTTGAATGGGTTCCCGCCAAGCCCGCCCGAACCTTCCGCGAAGGGATGCAGGCTTTATGGGCCGGCCATATGATGGTTTGGAACGATTCCATTTCACTGGGCCTTTCTCCCGGCAAATGGAGCCAGCTTTTGTACCCTCTGTATAAAGCGGATCTGGAAGCCGGCCGGATCACTCCGGAGGCAGCCCTGGAGCTTTGGGAAATCATGCGCATCAAATTCTCCAGCGAAGAATATATCACGCCCTCCGCCTGGGCTGCGATGGCTTCCTCCAACTCCTTCCAGCATTTGATCGTGGGTGGCGTGGATCCGAAGACCGGCGCTTGTTGGGACAATGAGCTGGACGAAATGGTCCTTCAAGCCGGCATCAATGTGCCTACAGCACAGCCGACCCTTGGGATTTTGGTTGGGGACAAGACTTCTGAACGCCTGCTTCTGAAAGCAGCCGAGTGCACCAAGGCTGGCAGCGGCTACCCTGCATGGTTCAACTATGAACAGCAGGTCAAACACCTCCTGTGGGCCCATGGCGAGGAAGGAATCACTCTGGAGGATGCCCGGGATGTGGCGATTTCCGGCTGCGTTGAGATTGGCATCAATGGCAAGTCTCACGGCATCAACCATCCTGCTTTCTACAATGAAGCTAAGACCCTGGAATTGGCTTTGAACGACGGGGTTGACCCCAGAACTGGAATCGTGGCATTTACCGGATTGAAACCCATCAAGAGCTACCAGGATGTTTGGGATAACTTCATTGCGGTCCGTGAACATTACATGAAAGTCTACATGCGTTACTGGAACTATGTCATTGGAGTTCAACGCCAAGTCCATCCCAAAATCGCGGGTTCTGTGCTGATGCATGATTGTGTTAAGGCGGGTCGTCCTCAGGATGACAACGGCTGCCGGTACAACAAAGTTGTCACGTTGCTTGACTCTGGCACCGTCAATGTAGCCAACGGTTTAGCCGCCATGAAGAAGCTGATTTGGGATGATAAGTGCTATACCTACGAAGAATTCAAGGAGGCCATGGACAATAACTTCGGTTATATCGTTGGCGCCACCAACGGCAACTTCTCCATGCTGAACCAGTCCGTTGATCCTGCCAAGCATGAGAAGTATGCCCAAATCCATAAGGATGTTCTTGAAGCGCCAAAATTCGGCAACGATGACGATTATGTGGACGAGATCTTTGTGGATCTGTGGCATGATTATGATCGCGTCTGCGCCTCTGAAACTTCTTATCTGGGCTATCGCTGGCTGACTGCTGCCCTGTCCATCTCCGCCCACGGCCCGCACGGCCGCGTGACCGGTGCAACGCCGGACGGTCGTCTGGCTGGTGTGACACTGTGCGACGGTATCCTTTCCGCGGCGCCAGGTACGGATACGAACGGCCCCATCGCGCTGCTCAAATCCGGAGTCAAGCTGGATTCGACGGAGTACCGCAGTGTACAGCTCAACATGAAGTTCCATCCTAATTCCATCCGCGGCATCGAAGGCAGCAAGAATTTTGTTGATTTCATTAAGAGTTACTTTGAAATGGGTGGCTACCATGTCCAATTCAACATTGTAGACTCCAACATGCTCCGCGATGCGCAGAAGCACCCCGAAAATTATCGTGAACTCATGGTTCGAGTCGCCGGTTTCAGCTCTTACTGGGTCGAGCTGGGCAAACCCATTCAGGATGAGCTCATTGCCCGGACCGAGTACAATACCTTATAAAACTTAGCATAAAAAACTTATTCACAAATGACCCAAAAAGAGGGGAGGGGCTTCCCCTCCCCTCTTCCAAATCATTTTCCAAATTTTGAAGGGAGTTGAAACCATGGGCGAAACCACTTTATCATTGAGTGACTCCGCAGTTGATCAAAGCAAATTCTCTGGCTGGTCTGTCGTCGGGTCCGCCATGCTGATCGTATTTTTCCACATGATGATCCGCGGTTCCCTCGCAACCCTGATCGCAGGCATGGTCGCCGCTACCGGATGGTCTACCGGAGCTGTGTCCGCCGGCAGTTCCATTTTTATGGCCATGTACGGTACGTTTGCATTCGTCGTCGGAACTTATATCAACAAGCTTGGCTGCCGTCTGACCTACTCCTTGCACGGCATCATCATGGGCGTTGGCCTGATCCTTTGCAGTTATTCCCAACAGCCCTGGCAGTATTGGATCTGCCAAGCCATCATCGGCATCGGCTCCGGTGCCTTCTGGGCGCCTGTCACCTCCATGGTGCGTCAGTGGTTTATTGACAAACTTGGCCTGGCCATGGGTCTGACTACAGCCGCCTCCGGCGTGGCCATGTTTCTTGGTCCCATCGCCTCCATGCTCATCATCTCCAAGCTGTCCTGGCAAATCATGATGAAGGTGTTCGGTGTCGTCCTGATCGTCGGTATCGTTGCAGCGGCGCAGTTCTCAAAGATGAAACCTGAAGATGTGGGGCAGAAACCCCTGGGCTACGATGCCTTTATGGCAAAGATGAAGAGTTCAAGCACCGGACAGAAGCAGGAAGAGTTTTATGTTCCCTTCAAATGGGCAGTCAAGCATAAGGTATTCTGGACACTCTCCCTTCTTTGGTTCTGCAGCAACTTCGCTGAATTTATCGTATTCTCCCATGCCATCAACTATGTGGTCAAGGATCTTGGATATAACAAGATTTCCGCTACCTATATCTACTGTCTGATCGGCTTTTTCTTCACCTTCTTTGCGGTTGCCATTGGCAATATCGTCGACAAACTCTCCAAGAAGACCGGTGATCCGATGAAAGCCAGAAAGAATGTACTTACCTTTGCGTATCTGTTGTCCGCATTGATGGCCCTGTGGCTGAATTATGGCGTGCGCCTGACTTCAAATGGCGGTGCAAGCCATTGGGCATTCATCGTTTACGCGATTCTCTTCGGCGTTAGCTTTGGCTGCTATATTCCTTCCGTTGCCGGACTGGTTGGCTTGGCGGTCGGCCGTAAGGAAATGCCGCCCGCATGGGGCCTGATCTCCTTCATCGGCATGGCTGGCGGCGCCGGTCTTGGGCCCTACATCGCTGGCGCGATCCGCGATGCCACAGGCAGCTATTTCGTTTCGATCTGGCTTTCCACCATCTTCTATCTTCTAGCCAGTATTTTTGTAAACCTCGTCAAGCAGCCGACCCGCGAGGAAGTCTGGGGTAAATAAAACATAAAATTTTCATAGATGTTTTTAGAACAGCGGAGGGGTATCCCTCCTCTGTTTTAAAAACCACAAGGGTGGTCTGACGGGGCGCAATTGAAGGAAATTCAAAGAAAACGAATGGATTTGAGGTGTCAGATATGGAAAATATATGTGAATTGAAAGCCTTGATTTTCGACATTCAGAGCTTTTCAACCCATGATGGGCCCGGCATTCGTACGAATGTCTTTTTTAAGGGCTGCCCGCTGCAGTGCTTGTGGTGTGCAAACCCGGAAGGCCAAAAATTTGTCCCTGAGCTTTTTTACACCAAAATGAAGTGTGTGGGCTGCATGCGTTGCGCCAAAGCATGCCCCTATGAAGCGGTAACAGCTTATAGCGACCCTGCGGATATCGAAAAGTATGGTTATGTCCGTCATGACCGGTCGAAATGCAATCAATGCCAAACCCATGATTGTGTGCGTGCCTGTTTTCAGAATGCGCTCTCCGTCACCGGTGAGTGGATGACGGTGAACGATGTTATGAAGAAGATACGCCGGGATTCTTCGGTTTACCGCAATAAAGGCGGTATCACGGTATCGGGCGGAGATCCGCTGGTCTATCCTGAGTTTGTCACCGAGCTGCTGAAACAATGCCACGAGGAAGGCATCAATACGGCGCTCGAGTCAGAGCTTTGCGTGCCTGCTAAAAGTCTTAAAGCGATCATGCCTCATGTCGATTTATACCTGACGGATCTTAAGATTTTCAATGAGCAGAAACATATCGAGGCGACCGGTTATGGAAATTCGCTGATTTTAGAAAATCTGAGGATGCTGGGACATAACTGCCCAGAAAAGGTTTGTCTGCGTGTGCCCGTTATTCCAGGCTTTACGGATTCCTATGAAAATATTGATTCGATTGGTGCATTCTGTGAGGAAAACCAATTCTCCAAGGTCAACATCCTTCCGTATCATAAACTCGGCGCAACAAAGCATGAGCGACTGGGCGGCGAATATCTGATGCCGGATGTCCAGGAGCCGGACGATGGAAAAATGCGTCGTATTGCTGAAATCATCGAATCGTATGGGGTTGAGTGCATCATAAACTAAGAGAGATGTTGGAGAAAACTGACCTAAATACTCAGAATATTTCTCCCAAATATAATAATGGTTCTACACGTGGCTATTATGAGCGCTTTCAATAACGGGGGAAAGTAAAGATGGCAGTTACTAATAAAGAGATCTTTGAAACCGCACCGGTATCGCAGGCTGTAGCGCATTTTGTCGTACCGGCTCTCCTCAGTACAATCATAACCATCCTCTACAACCTTGCCGACACAATCTTTATCGGTATGCTGGGGGACCCGAACCAAATCGCCGCAATGTCGGTCTCGTTTCCTGTCTATCAGTTTCTGAATGCCTTCGGCACCCTATTTGGCCTGGGTACCAACAGTGTTATATCCCGTTCCCTTGGTGAAAAAAAATATGAGCGCGTGGGCCGCGCCTCGGCCATTGGCTTCTGGGGCAGCCTGGTTTTCATTATCTTTGTCAGCTGCGCGCTCAACTTGTTTAAGCGACCCCTGCTTATCGCAGTCGGCGCGACGGCGGGCACCCTGAACTATGCCTGTGATTATCTATGGTGGGTATTCGTCATCGGCGGCGTGCCTACGATGCTCTCAATTATCATGTGCAATCTCCTCCGTTCTGAAGGACAGGCTAAAAAAGCCAGTTTTGGACTTATGCTGGGCGCTGTCCTCAACATTATCCTGGATCCTCTTTTCATATTCGTTTTCAAAATGCAGGTCGCAGGCGCCGCATGTGCAACGATGATCAGCAACTGCGTATCTCTTGCTTATTTTCTGAGTGTGTATTTCCTTAAAATGAAGGAGAACAGCCACATCAACCTCAATCCGTTTAAGTACAACGTTCAGTGGTCGATCTTCAAGGAAATTATTCTTGTCGGCCTGCCCTCCTGCAGTTTGACGATTCTTGGCGCTACCGGCTGCTTTGTCCAAAACCACATTTTATCGAAATATAGTGAGTTTGCGGTCGCGGGTTTCGGCATCACAACGAAGATTGCCTTCATCGGCATCAACTGTACCCATGGCGTGGCACAGGGCGTCTTGCCTCTGATCGGGTACAACTATGGCGCGAAGAACTACCAGCGTATTCACGATGTGAACCGGTTCGCGATTAAAATCCTTGCAGTTATTTCGATCCTGCTGCTTGCAAGTTGTCAATTCTTCAGCCACGGCTTCATCCGGATTTTCATCAACAATGAGGAGACCATCGAAATTGGCGCTAGAATGCTGCGCCTCTATATTTTGTGCATGCCTTTTATGAGCTTTATTCTCTTGACCAGTACCCTTTGCCAGGCTGTGGGTAAATGGCAGTATTCGCTGGGGATGCTGGCGATCCGTCAGCTCCTCTTGAATATTCCGCTTATGCTGCTGCTGGACCGCTTTGTTCTGCCGATGTATGGCGTGCCCCTTGGCCAACCCATCTGTGATTTTATCTGTCTTTTCATTGCCATGTTTGTTTACAAAAAAATATTTTATAAAGCGATGCTTTTAACGAAGGGCACTCTTTCTGAACCTGAGGAATCAACATCGGGATCAAGCGGCTTTCGACACTTAGAAACGAGAAAAAATCAAGGAGTGATGATCATGAACGAAGTCAAGAATTTTTTAACCGAGAATCCCATATTCCATATCGCGACCCTAGACGGAGACCAACCGAGGGTTCGGCCCTTTGGTTTCAGTATGCTGCATGAGGGCAGAATCTATTTTGGTACGAGCAATGCGATGAATGTGTACAAACAGCTTAAAGCAAATCCATATTTTGAAATCAGTGCCGCGACACCGGACCGGCGCTGGCTTCGCTTGAAAGGAAAGGCTGTGTTTGATTCAACGCCGGCTGTCAAAGCAAAGGCTTATGAAACCAGGCCGGCCCTGAAGAACCTTTTCAAAGAGGCTGAATTTGAATTGTTCTTTGCCGCCGAAGGCGAAGCGGTGATCTGCATGGGTCAAGACCAACAAAAAACATTTCGCTTTTAACAAACGGCATCAGGACGACACATGAAATCAACCGCAAAGAGAGGGACCCCTATGCGCAGAAACGAATTGATTGAAGCAGTCTATGCAATCGAACTGGATATGTTCGAAAATGTCCACCATACCAACGGCAGAGCATTATGCCAATCGGAGACGGATACCTTTCGCATCATGCGTCTGAGCTATTTGCATACCTGGCCGGATGAGCTGTTGGCAAGTTATCTATATGACCTGGAATCTGCAAAAGCATTAGGCTTCAACCTGATGTCAGAGAAATATGCCCGGATGATGGAAAGCACCCATCCCGAGGAATACGAAAAAGTCAAAGAACTTCTGCCGGCCATAACCGATGAGAAAAAGCAGCTGGTGCATGAATTGACCCAGATTCTGCTGGATTGGGAAAAAGAGATTTTTGCCCGATATCCTTTTCTGGCTCGCAGAGGGCGGCCCCTTGTCACGAAGCAGGATACAACCGCCAAAACTTCGTTTGAAACCTATACCCGAGGGGAGCTTTCAACTCTTTCTATGAATACGCTAAGTCTCCTGTACGCCTATTGTGATGGTCTCATCCAGCAAGGAGTCAATGGCGCCGAGACGGTTTATAAGAACATGATCGGAATGTATGGATATGCTTCTTTGAAAGAGGCTGCGGAACATTTCTCCGCCTCCGGTGCAGCGTGCTGAGGGGCTGAAGCCCCTGCACAAATGCCGGAAAAACATGCGGTAAAGGTCGAATGCCGCAGGTATCAGGCGCGTTCAGGTATTTTTTCAAGTTGGTGCAAAGTGCACTTAGGGAAGAAAAAAAATCATGCTAAGATAGCAGTAAATTCAGACAAATCGCATAATAAATCCCAAATCGGCAGGGGAGGAGGACGATGAACCGGACCGCAAAACATTCATCGGGCAATGCGTACCGAAGACAGCGGAGAAAGAGTGACAAACCGCTGGGAAAGATGACGGAGCGGCTATGAAACAGAGATTCAACCGAAAATCAGAGGGTTACCAGATGTTCAATATGGTTTTCAGTTTCGGAATATCAACGGCACTCATGGCCTTCCTGTCCTACAAGGCAGGAGACTGGCTGGACCGGCGGCTGGGAACGGGACCCTGGCTCATGCTGACCCTGGTCATCCTGGCCATTGTTGCCTCCATCCGGGTGCTGATCCGGGACCTGGAGCAGGAATCCAAACAAAAGAAAAACCCATGACCCTGCCGCCCGCATCGCGAAAATCAGAAACAAACCAGAAGAAAGGAGAAATCTGAATTGAGCCAAACAATGACGGTTCTGGCTTCAGCCCAT
>CALMWJ010000139.1 GCA_937873525.1 uncultured Peptococcaceae bacterium
TTGCTTCAATGCTTGCGCTGCGGTAATCGACCCCAGCCATCAGAATATTCAAAAGACACACCTCCAAGTCTTTGCCGCCAGGGCTGCCGTCACGCCGGATCCGGCGGTCTTTCCCAGGACCAGCTTGCCCTGGTCGCTGGCCAGCAGGGCCGCTCGTTCGCACACATTGTCTGCGCCGGTGATGGCTCTGACAAACTCCGACGATGAGAAACGGCCTTCTGCCGCCATCAGTTCTTCCTTTGAAAAGATCTTTAGACAATACCCATACTTATCGCACAGCCTGAGGATCGCAGCCTCTTCTTTTTTCAAGTCAATGGTTGCCACGCCTTGGACCAGCTCCGGCGAGAGATTCACGGCCTGCAAGGTTCCCAGGAAGACTCTCTCCAACAGGTCCGCATCGATCCCCTTGCGGCATCCAATGCCGGCCACATACTGCCTGGGCCGCAAAAAAAGCGTTTTCTTAAAGGGCGATCGATCCGCCCTTGGGTGTCCCGATCCCAAAATGCAGATCCCTGTCTCCGCCGGGCCAGCGGTCAGGAAATCCGGCAATTCCCCTTGCACTGGATATTCGCAGCAGAATCCGATGCTCTGTCCATGAAGCAGTGCAGCCGAGACATGCTTGATATGCTCGATGTTCATGATATGAAGACCCTGTTCTTTGGCCCATAGATCCACCGCAAAAACACCGTTGAGGTCGGTCGCCGTGGTGATGACGGCCTTGCCCCCCAGGTCTTCCGCGATCCTCCGGGCAAGCCCATTGGCTCCGCCCAAGTGGCCCGACAAAATGGGGATCACATGTTCCCCGATCTCATCCACAACGATCACCGCCGGATCCGTGGCCTTGCTGTTGAGACAGGGCGCGATCGCCCGGACGGCGATTCCCGCCGCGCCGATAAAGATCAGGGCCTGGCTGCTCAAAAAGGCTTCTTCGGTGAAGGCCTTCAGACCCTTTTCCAAAGGCAGAAGCCCGAAGCCCCCGTATTTCGAATAGGCTTTGACGCAATGTCCTGCTTCATTCAGATGGTCTGCCATTTCCCGGCTTAAACGAGCCCCCTTGGGGGTAAATGAGACCACCATGATTTTCATTGGTTTTTCGCCTGCCTGTATTCATGGGTGAAGCTTTCGTCATAGAGCTTCGAGCGCTGATAATCGCTGGAGAGAAAGCCGCCCACCAGGATCAGGGCAGTCTTGGCAATATGGTTTTCCGCAGCGCTCTG
>CALMWJ010000140.1 GCA_937873525.1 uncultured Peptococcaceae bacterium
CGGCACGAAAACGAATTGATCCGGATGATCGATGAAGAGCGGCTCAACTACATGGGCGCCGTCGTGCTGGGACTGAACGATGCTTTGGTGGAGTTGACAGGCGCCTTGGCGGGCTATACCTTTGCGTTTCAAAATACGCGGCTGATCGCCTTGACCGGGCTGATCACCGGAATCAGCGCCTCCTTTTCCATGGCCGCCAGCGAATATCTGGCTTCACGGCATGAAGAAGACCAAAACGCGGTCAAGTCCGCGGCTTATACAGGAATGGCATACATTTTCACGGTTGTCTTTTTGATCCTTCCCTTTTTGCTGCTTGGCAATCCCTTTGTCAGCTTGGCAACATCCCTGGTCATCGCGGTGGCCATCATTTTCGTATTCAATTATTATATATCTGTGGCAAAAGATCTGGACTTCAGGAGGAGATTCCTGGAAATGGCTATGATATCCCTGGGCGTTGCAGGCATATCCTTCCTCATTGGGATCGCCGTGAAGCAATTCATCGGTATTGAGCTATAGCTTTGAATTTCGATTCATATTGAGCGATACAGTATGGAGCGAACAGGAACCATTCCGGGCAAACAGCCTACGAACCTTGGACGGCAGGAGCATCAGGATGAATAGGTCTTTAGCAAAAAAACTCCAGATGGAAATCGTGGATGAGCGATCCGGCGTTTATTCGATTGTTGCGGAGGACGGCACAGAGAAGGCTCTGATCCGGTTTGATCCGAACACACAGGAACTGTCCTATGCAAATGAAAACAGCCTGACGGATTTTCTGAATTCCAACGGACATCAGTTCAGAAAGATCCTGCACCATAAAAGGAAAGACACATTTCGTGCCGGCTTTCGTCTGGCTTTTTCGATGATTGACGGAAAGGATGTTGCCGCCTACAATGACAAGCGTAACCTATTGGTATCGGATCATGGTCAAGTTTATGTCATTGCCCCGGAGAAAAAACGCAGGCTTGCAGAAATTTATACGGATGGCAGCTATTGCGAAAAATACGAAGCCGGCGCCTGCAGTTATCTTATAAAAAATCTTGAAGGCAGATATACCGAGCGAAGCTTTCGAACGGATAGCAGAAGCTCCGCCTTGATCGAACTGGAGGCGGTCATCGCCGCGCTGACCGATTATCCTGAAGATGTCCGGATCATCACGGATTCGCAATATGTTCGCAAGGGCATTGCCGAATGGATCGTTCACTGGAAGCTGAATGATTGGACCACAGCCAGCGGAGCCAAGGCAAAAAACATTAGCCAATGGATACACCTGGACCGTCTTTGCCGCAGGCGGTATGTTGAATTTGAATGGGTCAAGGCCCATAGCGGCCATTTTGAAAATGATTACTGTGACATTCAGGCAAGGGGGCTCGCTGTCGGCAAAAGCCCACGGATGCTACGGAAGGGATTTGAGGATGAATAAAGGAAAGCTCAAAGATACAAAGGTCATGCTGGCCGTCACCCTGTTTGCGATTCTGTTCACCGTGGCCGGATACCGGATTTGCGCATTCACATCAGACGAGGCGGATGATGCCGAGTTCTACACCGCAAAGATTCTATCCGTCGGGGAGCCGCAGGTTGAGAGGATCGAAATCGGCGAAGGGGTGGAACCTTTTGAGAATCAATGGATTCCTTTTACGGCGGAATTCACCGGCGGCCCTGAACAAGGCCGGACCTTTGAGGCAATTCAGTATATTGACAGCCTGTATGCGATCCCGCCCAGGGAAGTTGAAGCCGGTCATCATATTCTTGTGACCCGCAATGAAGGGGAAGAGGATGGGGGCGGCTGGGTGTATGTGGAACATGACCGAGGCCGCTATCTGATCGGTTTGTCCCTGGTTTTTCTGCTTCTGGTGGTCCTGGTGGGAAAATTCAAAGGCCTTGCAACGATTCTGTCCCTGGCCACCACGGCGGCCGCGATTTTTGTAATTTATATCCCATCGATTCTGAAAGGCTATAATATTTATCTGACCACTTCGATCCTGAGCGTCTATATTATTGTCGTCAGTCTGATCATGATGAACGGCAGCAATATTAAAACCTATAGTGCGATTCTGGGCAACATCGGCGGCGTGGCCGCATCAGGTTTGCTGGCCTTCTTCATGAATGGCCTGCTGAATGTGACTGGCTTCATCGATGAAGACTATGCTCTGCTGCTATCGATGGACTCCGCCGCGCCGATCGACCTGAGAGCTGTGATTTGGGGGAGCATCGTGATCGGTTCTCTGGGCGCGATTATGGACATTGCCATGACCATAGCCTCAGCCATGAACGAGGTGGCAGAGCATATGGGGGAAAAATCCTTCCGGAAATTGCTCCGGTCCGGGATGAACATCGGTGTGGACAGCATCGGCACCATGACAAACACCCTGGTCCTGGCTTATATCGGAGGCGCGCTGGCCATGGTGCTGCTGCTGGTCGCCTATAACAAAAATGTGCTTTTCCTGTTCAACCTGGAAATGATCGTTGTGGAAGTAGCGCAGGCTGTCATCGGAAGCATGGGCATTCTGCTTGCAGTGCCGGCAACCGCCTTGATTTCCGCTTATTTGCATACTATAAAGCCGCCGGAGCAGCTTTGGGGCGAAGGCAATGAATAAAGGTGCAATACAAGCCGGCGAACGCCGCCGCTATGCGGCAGGAAGCGTAGAGCCGGTCTTGCGTTGGTTTGAATCAAAAAAAAAGGAGTGAGTCGTAATGATGAAAAGGAAATCTGGCCGCTTGCTGTTTTCGTTGTGCATGGTGTTTATCCTTATTGTAAGCGGCTGCGGCAGCAGCCAGCCCGCCGGACAAAGCACGGCCACAGCCGCGCCATCCCAGCCGGCCCAAGGGACAGCCGCAGGGCAAGACGGGCAGCCAAGCGGAACGGCAGCCGGAACGGAAGGCATGGGGGACCGGCTGTCCAAGGCTTATACGGACATTTTTCAGGGGGATCGGTATTTCATGAAATACCGGACCATCATGGATATGGATGGGGAGGACGTGGAAGCCCAAATCGAAATGGCGGTGGATGGCGACATGATGGCCATGAAAACGCTGCTGCCCGGTGTGGAAAGCCACATGATCAATAAGGACGAAAAAATGTACATGGTCGATCATAATACGAAAACGGTCATGGTGATGAACATCGCATCCGCACCGGACATGGAAGATCCGGATCAATATACGGCCGGTATATCTTATATAGGCGACGGAACCGGAGATTTTCTGGGCAGATCCCTTCCTTTCGAAGAATATGCCGTTGAAACCGGCACGATCAAGTATTTCTTCGACGGCAAAGCACTGGCCGGTATGATTTTCCATACCCAGGCAGGGGACCAGGTGATGGAAATCCTTGAAATCAGCGACAAAGTTCCCGAAGAAATGTTTGACATCCCTGAAAATTATCCCCAGACCACGATTGGCGGATGAAAACAGGTCGGACCAACTGTGCGAAAATTAGTTGCATTATCATATAGCGTGCAAAATTGTATCATGTTAGAATTAATAATACCATTCTGAGCTGCGAGAAGCCTCTCTCGGCGAAGAGCCATAAGTTAGATACTGACACTAAGAGCTTTCTGCGTGAAAGGTGATCTGTTCATCATAAATCATGATGCACCTTTCCAGGTGCATTTTTTTATTGAAAAAAGGAGGTTTATTTCGGTGGAAACCAGAGTTGCGATCATGGGAATCATTGTGGAGAACATTGAATCTGTGGATTTGCTGAACAGCATTCTCCATGAATATGGGAAGTGTATCATCGGCCGTATGGGGATCCCATATCGTGAAAAAAGCATCAACATCATCAGCGTGGCCATCGACGCGCCCCAGGATGTGATCAGCGCCATTTCGGGGAAAATCGGCAAGTTGAAAGGGATCAGCGTAAAAACGGCTTATTCAAGCTATCGAGGAGGAGAACATGAGTCTGAATGAAACACCCAACGCCAATCGGGTTCACATCGGTTTTTATGGAAAACGAAACAGCGGCAAGTCCTCTTTGATCAATGCGTTCACAGGCCAGGAGGTAGCCATCGTTTCCAATGTGGCCGGGACTACCACGGATCCGGTCTATAAAGCCATGGAGGTCCATGGCATCGGGCCCTGCGTACTGGTGGATACCGCAGGCTTTGACGATGTGGGAAAGCTGGGCAGAATGCGGGTGGAGAAGGCGGAAAAAGCTGCAGACAAGACCGACATTGCGGTCTTATTGTTTTCAGATACGGACATCCAAAACGAATTGGAGTGGTTCCGGAATTTCAAGAAGACAAAAACGCCGGTCCTGTGCGTCGTCAGTAAGTCCGATGCGCTCAGCAACGCTGCGGAGGTGGCTGCATTGGTCCGGCAAGAAACCCATGCTGACCCGCTGACCGTCAGCGTGACAGAACCGGAATCCATCGCCCGCTTCAAAGAAGCGCTGATCCGCCTGGTCCCGGAAGATTATGACATGCAAAGCATTACGGCTTCGCTGGTGGCAGAGGGGGATGTGGTGCTTCTGGTCATGCCCCAGGATATTCAGGCCCCCAAGGGACGGCTGATCCTGCCGCAGGTCCAGACGATCCGGGACTTGCTGGACAACCGATGCGTGATCCTCAGCGCCACCACCGACAAACTGGATCAAGCCTTGGCGGCCTTGTCAAAGCCGCCGAAGCTGATCATCACAGATTCCCAGGTATTTAAAACCGTTTATGACAAAAAACCGGCTGAAAGCCTTCTGACCTCCTTCTCGGTTTTGTTCGCCGCTCATAAAGGAGACATTGAATACTACCTGGAGGGCGCTGCAGCCATCGAGCGCTTGAAGGAAGACTCGAAAGTCCTCATTGCGGAATGCTGTACCCATGCGCCCCTGGCGGAGGATATTGGCCGCGAAAAAATCCCGGCCATGCTGAGAAAACGCACCGGACAAGGCTTGACGGTCCATGTGGTCAGCGGCATGGACTTTCCGAAAGACCTGACGGGCTATGATCTGATCATCCAGTGCGGAGCCTGCATGTTTAACCGCAAGTACGTGCTGACGCGGGTTGGCCGAGCCAAAGACCAAGCAGTCCCCATGACCAATTATGGTGTGGTGATCGCCTATCTCAGCGGGATCCTGGATAAGATCTCATGGGGTTCCTGACGGCCCATGTGGCAGGAGATCCTCAAAAAACAATTAGGGGTGTCCAAAGAATATTTCAACAGCACGAAGGG
>CALMWJ010000141.1 GCA_937873525.1 uncultured Peptococcaceae bacterium
CGGTGCCAATGGGCAGGCCTTTGGGGAAAATGCTGCTGAAACCAGAGGTGATCACCGTTTGTCCCGGTGTGATCACTTCATCATGAGACAAATGGACCATTTTTAAATCATTGGACTGGCCATCCCCTTCCACAACACCCGGGGTGTCGCGGGTTTCCAGGATCCTGGCGCCCACCGCGCTTTCGTTGTCCAGAAGCAGCAGCACCTCCGAGGTATGGGCCGTGACCGCTACCACACGGCCCACCAGTCCGACGGCGGTAACCACCGGCATATCCGTCCGGATCCCCTCTCTGAGGCCGATATTGAGGATCACCGTTCGGTACCAATTGCTGGGATCCCGTCCGATAACCTCCGCCAAGGCAATGTCATATTGATTTTGATGTGAATATTTATATTCCAGGAGCTGATTCAGCCGTTCATTCTCGATCCGGACCTCTTTCAATTCGAGAAGGTCCCCTTGCCGGGCGTCCAGCTGGGCTTGAAGCTGGTCATTTTCTGCACGCAGGGCCGCGTTGTCCCTAAAGTAGCCAAAAAAGTCCTTGAGTCCTTCCGAAATGACGGAAATCCCCTGCTGGAAGGGATAGGCGATTTCCCGCAGAGGTTTTCCCATGGAAACCATGTCCGGATGCTCCCAATTGGTGGCACCCATGATATAAAGCAGGATGATCAGGGCGATCACCATCCATACAGCCCAAAAGGCACCTTTACGGCCCACTGTTCCACTTCCTTTATGTCTTGAGTCGCGCATCACGGAATCATGGGCGGAAATAGCCCGTTTCCCGCATGCTTAGGTAATCGCTGCCCGCCAGGATCAGGTGGTCGTAAACACGGATCCCCAGTAACTCTCCGGCACGGGCCAGCCGGCGGGTCTCCTGGATGTCCTGGGCACTGGGAACCAGACTGCCGCTGGGATGATTGTGCAGCAGAATGATGCCGGCCGCTCCGCGCTTCAAGGGATTTTTGAACACTTCCCTGGGATGGACCGGTGCGGAGGAGAGGCCTCCGATGGAGACAACATCCATGGCGATCACCTGGTTGGCTGAATTCAGATTCAGCACCCGGACGCTTTCCCGGTCCAGATGGCCCAACTCACCCAGAAGCAGGTCCGCAGCCTGCCGTGCCGTTCGGATTACCGGCCGGCTGCTGATGGGAAGCCTTGACAAGCGTTGTCCCAGCTCGATCGCAGCCTTGATCTGGCAAGCTTTCGCCGGTCCGATCCCACGGAATCGGCTGAGTTCGGAGGGTTCTGCCTGGAGCAGGAAATCCGAGTGCCCGGCCTGAAGAAGGTGTTGTGCCAGGTCCAGAGCGGATTCTCCCCGCCGTCCGCTGCCGATGACCAATGCCAATAATTCCTGATCGGATAATTTTTGCGGACCCAGGGCCATCAGTTTCTCCCTGGGACGCAAGGCTGGCGGAAAATTCTTGATACCGCCCGGGATTCTCATTGCCAGGCCCCCTGCCAGATCGGGATCCCGGCGGACTGTAAAAGCTGTGCGGTCCGGAACAGAGGCAGGCCGACCACATTAAAATAGCAGCCGTGGATTTGCTTGATCAGGCTGCTTCCATATCCCTGGATCGCATAGGCGCCCGCCTTATCCATCGGCTCACCGGTGGCCACATAGGCGGAAATCTGCGCCGGCCCCATCTCGGCCATCCATACTTTGGTTTCCTCGCAGAGAATGAGAACCTCAAGATCTCCCTCCGGCAATTGAAACGAAGCCGCCGGGTCCGGCAAATTGCCGGGGACCGGCAGCCGCAGCAAACAAACGCCGGTCAGAACCTGGTGGCATTGCCCCTGCAGCATGCTGAGCATCCTGAAAGCATCTGCCGGACTTCCGGGTTTACCAAGGATCTCAGACCCGATGCAAACCACCGTATCGGCGGATAAACACCAGCGTCCCGGCAGCAGACGGGCTGCCGCGCTGCCCTTGGCAAGGGCTGAAGCCTGGACCTGTTCCGCAGGACTTCCCGTAAGCTGCAGACTCTTTTCGTCGATGGGACTGGGGAATACCTCAAAGTCCACCCCCAGCCTTTCAAGCAATTCGCGGCGCCGCGGCGAAGCCGAGGCCAGTATAACCGGTTCCATATAACCCGCCTCCAAATGTTTGGTAATATTTGTATATTATACCATGGCAGGTCCTTCGTTCTTGGACTTTATGAAATACTTTGCGGTTCAAGATCTGAAAAAAATGATGACAGCGGCCACAAATCCCGCCACAGCGCCAAAATTAAGCTTCAGCACCGCTCCCAGTGTGATGGAAACCACCAGCAGATCCAGTGTAAACGAAGACGCGCCCATGGACATCAAAGTCTCCCCGGCCCAAGGCGCAACCGGTCTCAGCAAAACACCGATAAAACCGCCAATGATGCCGCAAGCCAGCATTAAAGCCACCAAAAGCCAGGGGTTTCTTCCTCCGCGATAACCGCTCATGAATCAGCCTCCTCATCGAGTGCATTTTCACCTTCATTCAGGAATCCTCTGAGCCAGGCGGTCACTTCCGGGTCCCGGAAGGATGTTTCGCCAAGAATTTCCCGCATTTCGGCTGTGGAAAAATCAAAAGACCGGTCTCCGATCCCATGATGGTAAACATAGTCGATGGAATCCGAGCCCGTGATCAGGGTCAGCATGGTGTCAGCCATGTTGCCCAACGGCGGCCGGTCAATGTGGCTCCTCTGCATGCTGGCTTTGATCCGGGTGCCTTTTTTGGGGACCGATTCGATTTCCACATTGCCGTCGCAGTCCATGGCCATGAATTTCAACAGCGGGATCCCCAAGCCCACCTTGCGGGTGGTTCGGGTGGTAAAAAAAGGGTCCGTGACTTTGGCCAGCGTCTCTTCATCCATGCCGCAGCCATCGTCCCGGATCTCAAACCACAGCCGGTCGGCGGCCGGATCTTCCTGGATCTCGATCTCGATACGGGAAGCCTCCGCCGCGATGGAATTTTGGACAATATCCAGAATATGCAGTGAAAGCTCGCGCATGAATCTCTTCCTTTGCTCTCTTTAACGCTCCGTCATGATTTTTCGGCCTTCCAGTCCTTTCATCGCCAAGGCCAGCTCATGGACCGACCAATGGTCCAGATAAGCGGCACAGTGGATGTCCCGAATGTTTTCGAGGAAGTGGGCATCCGACGCGGTGATATAGGTGTAG
>CALMWJ010000142.1 GCA_937873525.1 uncultured Peptococcaceae bacterium
AGATAGGCATAGAAGTAATACACGATCTGGGGCGCCAGACGCCCCCAGTTGATGGAATTGGCAGAGGAAAGCTGCTGGCCGGCGGCCGTCAGCGTACGGGCAAGGTCCTGGTCTCCGAAGATACGCTTAACCCCGTCCTGGCAATCGTCAAAATTGCCCTTGATAGCCACCACATAGGTGTTGTCCCCGTCCGTGGTGCTCATCTGCAGCTCCTGGACTTTGCTGACGCCCTGATGAGGATAAAACACCACGATCCGGATGCCGGGTACGTTTTTGAAGCCTTCCAGAGCCGCCTTGCCGGTGTCGCCGGAGGTGGCCACCAGGATCAGCACCTGTTTTCCGGAGCCTTCTTTGATCAGCGCCTTGGAAAGAAGATGGGGCATGATCTGAAGCGCCATATCCTTGAAGGCCGCCGTCGGTCCGTGCCACAGCTCCAGCACGCCGCCCATATCTTCCAGGAGCGTGACCGGTGCAATGTCTTCGTGGAAGAAGTTTTTCCCGTAGGCCTTGTCCGCGCACTCCTTGAGCTCTTCCTCGGAATAGTCGTCCATATACAGTTTCAGGATCTCGCAGGCCAGTTTGGGATAATCCAGCCCCTCCATAGCGGCGATTTCCGGCAAGGTCAGTCCGGGGATCTGTTCCGGTACAAACAGGCCGCCCTGGGGCACCATACCAAGATAGATTGCCTGGGACGCCGTCACCGGCGGATGGTTTCCTCTGGTACTGATATACATTCGATGCTCACTCCTCAATTCGTTTTCATCAAGCTGTCATAAACAGCCCCCAGCACGCTCAGAAGCTGCCCGTAGTTGGGGACCGCATTCAGATCCTGGCAATACTCCAGGATCACCTGGCTTAAAATCCCGTTGTTTTCGAGATAGGCTCGGGCCTCCGCAGGGGCCATGCTTTTTCCGGTGATGCCAAAAGCGGCTTTCTGGAACATTTCCCCCACCGTGACTTGCTCGGAGACTTCCACCGTCCGCTCCGGGATCTGACCGGCCCGCTCCCGGACCAGGCGAAGAACCTTGTTTAATTTATTCTGAAGCGCCCATTTGGTGATTTCCTTTTCGAGGCGATAGTCATTGCTGTAGCCGCCTTCGGTCAAGCCCAATTCCCGCATGGTCCGGACACCGGGATAAGCCCAGTGGTCCATCACGGCAAATCGGGGCGGATCATAAGCCGTCAGATAAGCCCCCTGGGCTTTCAGCCGGTTCTGGATCCAGGGGATCGCCGTATCCTTCAGCTGGGTCATCTCGCGGAAGGTCTGCTCATGACGGACCGCCCAGACACAGGCGACGCCGGCTGCTTCTCCCACCGCCATGCCGATCGGGATGACCCGGGCGCTGCCGTGAGGAAGCGAATCATAGGAAGCGCTGCGGCTCACCACCAACAGCTGGTCCACCACCTGAGGCACAATGCAGCGGAAGGGAATGCTGTAGATTTCGGGAGCGCCGATCACATTGCCGTAATTGTTCGGTCCGGTAGGCTGGACGTCCACGGGGTAGCTGCCATGGGCGATCCGATCCCATTGGTCGCGGTTTTCCAGGACATCGGTGATGGTTAGCCGGTATTCACCCTGAATATGACGGGTCTCCCGGACATAAAGCCGGGGTGCCGCATCCACGAAACGGGCGTTTTCAAAGCCTTTGAAATTTTCCCGCATGAATTCAACAATATGGGGGATCTCCTGCCGGCCGCGAAGGATGCCAGCTGCTCTGGACAAAGGATTCAGGCCGTCGACCCCGAAAATCACCAGGGCATTGATGAGAACATTGCCATTGGCCTGCCGGGCGATGTTCGGGCCTCGGAGACGCATCATCGCATCCGACGGCTGATAGTTCAGGGCAATGTCGCCATATCCCCAGGCGGCCGCCGTATCGGCGCCGCTGTCCCCATTGCCGTCATTCTTCAGGTATTTGATGACTTTGTTCCAGTTGACGCCGGCCAATTCGAAAACCAGCGTCACCCCCTGCCTCAGTCCGGCTTCGCCGTAGTCCTCACCGCCTATGGTGTAAGGCACCCCTGCGGCAACGGCAACATCCGCGTCCACCGTGGCGTCGATCACCGTCAGAGACCGGTAGGTTTTGGCTTTGCCCTCTTCCTGGACCATCAGTCCGGAAATGGTATGCTCCTGCATGACAGGCTTAATGATTTTTGTGTTCAAAAGAACCGTCAGATTGGCTTCAGCCTGGGTTTTCCGCCAGAACCATTCCTTGGCCTCCTCCACATCAAAAGCATTGCCCATGTCATTGTAAAACTCCTGGAAGATTCCCTGGGTCAGAAGGGTGCCGCTTGAATCATGATTCATGTCCAGGAAATTCAGCATTCCCAGAGTCATGAGCCCTCCCAAGGCGGAGGACTCCTCCACCAGCAAGGTTTTCATCCCGTTGCGGGCGGCGGATAAGGCGGCAGCGATCCCTTCCGGTTCTCCCCCGGCCACGATCACATCATAGCCTTCCACCCCATCGATGATCGGCGCTTTCGCCGGTTCAACAACGGCCGGCTCGGCGGGCTGCATCTCATCCGGTCCGGCGGGGGCAGGCGTCGTGACCGCCGGCTCATCCCGGAAGATCCGTTGGATGGATTCCTGAATTCCGCAGCCGCTCAGCAACAGCATGCAGACCAGCAGCCCGGCCAGCAGCCGGAGGGCGGGACGGGCTTTGGTTTGATTTGAATGGGTTGCGAAGTAGGACAGCATGGGCATCTCCTTTGAATAGGTTTTACCGGGATTGGATCTATCCTTGCCTTCATCCCTCATAGGAATACACATTGCATTGGATTGGCAATGTGTATCACAGGGTGGCTATGATCTTTGGATTCCGCTCCGGTTCACGCCTGGTAACGAAGCAGGCAGAGCATGACCTCCCGGGATTGTTCAATATGCTCAAAAGCGGCATTCCGGGCCTCCTTGGGGTTGCGCGCTTCGATGGCCGCCAGGATCTTGCGGTGCTCTTCCAATGCGAATTTCAGCCGGCCGGGCGTGGCAAGGGTCGATGAACGCAGCCGGTAGGTCTGTTCACGCAGGTCATTGACCAGGTTTTCGATCCGCTTGTTTTTGGATGCCCTGTAAAGCTGGCAATGGAACTGCACATCGATTTCGATGGTCTTCTGCAAATCGGAGCTTTCCCATAAGCTGCTTTCCGTTTCCATGATCTGCCTCAGCGCCTGGATATCCTCATCGGTTGCCCGGACCGCGGCGTTATAGGCAGCCAGCGCTTCCAGGGCAGCCCGGATTTCAAATACATCGTTGACATCCTGTATTGAAAGGGTGGCCACATATGTTCCCTTTCGGGGAATCACGGCCACATAGCCTTCGGTTTCCAGTTTGCGCACGGCTTCCCGGACCGGGGTCCTGCTTACCGCCATCTCATCGGCCAATTCCGTCTCCATCAGACGTTCGCCGGGTTTGAACTGGTTTTTGATGATGGCTTCCCGGATCGCTTCATAAACGGCCTCTCCAAGAGGCTTGGCACAATTAAAGTCGATCACCAATCGAGGTCGTTCGGTTTTTTTTGTCATTGGGCTGGGCCTCCCTTTCTTTGTCAGCGGTCATAAAGACGATAATTGAAGACATCCGGATGGGATGCCGTGATTTATCTCTTTATTTTAACAGAACATTGATGTTTTGTCTTTATAGATTGTTCATTTT
>CALMWJ010000143.1 GCA_937873525.1 uncultured Peptococcaceae bacterium
GAAATTGCCGAACCTTAGCAGATTTCGACGGTTCAATACAGTCAATGCAAACCAAAGATACTACAGAATTCAAGGAGGAAATCAATGTGTCGGATTATGTAAAAATGTGGGAAGACCTCGGCATGGATCTTGAAAATCACGACCTGCTGTGCCAGGTGCTGCCCAACGCGGTGGGCGATGTGTTTTTGACGCAGGAAAATCGTCCCAAAGCAATGGATTTCTGGGACCTGGTGATTTCTGAAGTCCACGGTATCCGCCCGGCAGAGCTGATCGAGGAACAAAAAAAGGGACGCAAAGTCTTCGGTACATTTTGTGTGTATGTGCCTGACGAAGTGATCGTTGCAGCCGATGGCATCGTCACAGGCCTTTGCGGCGGCTCTCAGTTCTGGGTGCCCGGCGGTGAAGCGGTTCTGCCCAAGAGCACCTGCCCTTTGATCAAGGCCTCCGTCGGCGCCCGTCTCGGCAAGACTTGCCCCTATTTTCGGATTGCGGATATGTATGTCGGCGAGACCACCTGCGACGGCAAAAAGAAAGCCTATGAGATCCTGGGCGAAGACGTCCCCATGGTTGTCATGGACGTGCCTCAAATGAAAAGGGAGAAGGACATTCTTAAGTGGAAGGATGAAATCGCAGCCTTTGCGAGGACCGTTGAAACCTTTACTGGCAACGAAATCACCTCTAAAAAGCTCTCGGAAGCCATCCATATCATCAACGAAAAGCGTAAGGCGCTGCAGCGGGTTTATGATTGCCGCAAGTCGGAATGTCTTCCGATCTCCGGACGCGATGCCCTGCTGGTGATGCAGATCGCTTTCTTCGATGATCCTGTTCGCTGCGCACAGACGTGCAACCGCCTCGCCGATGAGCTGGAACAGCGCATCAGGGACGGCGTTTCCGTGGTGCCCGCCGGCACCAAACGCATCCTGGTGACCGGTACGCCTCTGGCCGTCCCCAATTGGAAGCTGCATAATATCATCGAAACCAGCGGTGCCGCAGTGGTTTGTGAAGAGATGTGCACGGGCACCCGCTATTTTGAAAACCTCGTGGACGAGGGTCAAACGACGCTGGAGGAGCAGTTCATGGCCCTTTCCGAACGTTATTTGAAAACGAACTGCGCTTGCTTTACGCCCAACACCGGACGCATCGACGACATCCTTCGAATGGTGAAGGAATACAAGGTGGACGGCGTGATCGACTGCAGCTTGAAATTCTGCTGCCTCTACGATACTGAAAAGTATTCCGTCTCCCGTGCTCTGAAGGAGGCTGGTGTGCCCGTCCTGAGCCTTGAGACGGACTACACCGATACCGACGCTGAGCAGCTCCGCACCCGCATTGGCGCATTCATCGAAATGCTCAATGGCTGAGAGCAACCTGCATTATTACATCCTATTTGCCAATTATGAACAGGGCTTGGCCCTGCATGATCTGCTGATGCAGGATGATATTCCCAACCGAATCGCCCCTGCGCCGAGAGCAATCCAGGGAAAGCTGTCCTGCGGGATGTCGCTGCGGATCGATCCGGAGTGGATCGAACGGGCAAAGCTGTCGATCGAATCCCATGGGGCAGAATATCATGCGATCATTCCTCTGGTGGATCAGATCAATTCCCGGCGGGACAAGTACTGTTAAAAGACAAGCTCTGCCCGTCAGTGATCTGGAAACCGCATATGTGAAGGCGTACTGATGAGCCCCTCAAATAAGGCCCTTAAAAGGCCAGTGTTTGAGGGGCTTTGTAATGAGCTATTCTTGCAGCAAAGGGCTTGCCGGGTTCAATGCTTCGAGAGTGCCGTGATGCGCTGGCTGATGGGGGGATGGGAATAGGTCATTTTAACCACCAATGGGTGGGGCGTTAGATTCGAGAAGTTTTCCCTTGCCAGGACTTTCAGGGCGCTGATCATGGCGCTGCGGTATCCGGCGCCGGCGGCAAAACCGTCGGCACGGTATTCGGCCCGCCGGGAAATCGCCGACAAAGGGACTCCCAGGAGGATGCCAAAGGGCTCCATCAGGATGCTGAAAAGGATCAAAGAGAAGCCGTCATGGATGGCCGGGAAGCCGAAGGAACCCGCCAATGCGGTCGAGGACAGGAAAAAGGTCAGAAGCAGGAGATAGACGCCGATCTGCACCATGGCGATAAGGAAATTCCGCAGCACATCCTTGTGTTTGGCATGGCCGATCTCGTGGGCCAGAACGCTGACGATCTCATCCGTGCTGCATTTCTCGATCAGTGTGTCATAGAGGACGATGTGCTTGAACTTTCCGAAGCCTGAAAAGAAGGCGTTGAGCCGGCCGGAGCGTTTGGAGGCGTTCATGACCGAGATTTTCCGGACTTCATAACCGGTGCTTCTGGCCAGTGCTTCGATTTTATCTTTCAGCTCCCCCTCCGGCAAGGGCGTCAGCTTGTTGAAAATCCGGACAAAAATCCGGGTGTAGAGAATATTGACCAAGAAGACCAGGAAAACCATCAGAGCCCAGGCGTATAGCAGAAAGCCGCGGCCCATGCTATGATAAAGGGTAAGCAGTGCTTTGAGGGCCAATCCGCCCAAAAGGAAGGTCAGAAGGATCGACTTCACTTGATCCAGAAGAAAGGTGCCGGCTGTGGATTTGTTGAAGCCGTAGCGTTCTTCGATGCTGAAGGTGCGGTAAGCCTGAAAGCCGATGTTCAGGACAAACATGATCAGGAAATAAGCCCCAAGGAAGAACAGGGTCTGAAGGATCGGGTCCGCGGTCAAGCTTTCGATCCGTCTGGCCAGGAGAGGGAAGACACCCGTGGCCAGAAACAGAATGAGGATTGAGGTGTTCAGGATTTTGACCACCATGGACAGACGGTGGTTCTCCATGGTGTAGCGCAGCCATTTTTGATATTCCTCTTTATTGTAAACATCCGCCACATTTTCCGGAATAGGCTGGCTGCGATAGCGGTAATTCATGATGGAAAGGGCAATATCAAAGATAAAGACGATAAGGATCACAGCAATGGTCAGCTGAAACATAGGAAACCTCCGAATTCAAATGGATTCTGAGCAAACGATGTATTTCAAAGCAGTTCAGGAAGGCCGCAAGGGGAGAGGATGTGTGAAGATGTCTGTTTCTGTACACGAGCGATCCAAAGAACCGGCCAGCCGATGGATCCGATGGGGGATTCCGGTGGCCTTCTTGCTTTCCAGCCTGATGCATTTTGTGTATGCCTGGTCCGGAGATCAGACATGGGTCGGGATCCTGGCACCGGTCAACGAGAGCGTCTGGGAGCATCAAAAACTGGCCTTCCTGCCCCTCCTGCTTTGGTGGAGCGCCGGATATCTCATCGTAGGGAAAAAATCACAGGTTTCTCCTGGAAAATGGTTTTTCTCCTGCGCCGTGGCTGAATTGGTTTGCCCACTGTTCATTATAACATTTTTCTACACCAAAACGGGAGCTTTTGGCCTGCATTCCTTGCTTCTGGACATCGCATCGCTTCTGATCGGACTGATCTTGGCCCAGTGGATGGGAGGCCATGTCCTGCGCTATGCGGCAGACAAGCCTTGGTTTGGACTCTGTGGGGCCCTTATCCTGATCGGATTAGCCCTGATCTTCATTGTTTTCACCTTCATGCCCCCGCAGCTGCCGGTTTTCATGGACACTTTGACGGGACGATATGGGATTTGATTGTACAGCCAAAGTGTCGGGCTGCGGATGGATCTTCATAATAGTATGTAAACCAAAGGAGGCTTCCGGAAATTGTCCGGAAGCCTCCTGATGCAATTCAATGCGGTCTGATCAGGACAAACGGTTTTTGAAATCTTTATACCCGAATCGGCGCACCGTTTCGGTGGTGCCGTCCAGCTTCTGAAGAAGGATGTCGGGCAGGCGGATGCCGTTGAAGGTGTTGTTTTTGACCATGGAGTAAATGGCCATGTCGCAGAATACCAGCCGGTCCCCGGGCTGCAGAGGACGGTCAAAGGAATAATCCCCGATGATGTCACCGGCCAGGCAGGTGGGGCCGCCCAAACGGAAGGTATAGGGTTTTTCGGCAGGCGCTCCTGCGCCCAGGATCCGCGGACGGTAGGGCATTTCCAGAACATCCGGCATATGGCAGGCCGCCGAGGTGTCCAGGATGGCGATGTCCATGCCATTGTGCAGGGTGTCCAGAACGGTCGAGACCAGGAAGCCGGCCTCCAGGGCGATGGCTTCGCCCGGCTCCAGATAAACGGTGACGCCATAGGTTTCCCGCAGGCGCTTGACGGTCCGGATCAGCAGCTCCCGGTCATAATCCGGCCGGGTGATGTGGTGTCCGCCGCCCAGGTTCAGCCATTCCATGCCATGGAGATATTTCCCGAAGGAGGCCTCAAAGGCTTCCAGGGTCGTGACCAGGTCGTCCGCATTTTGCTCGCACAGGGTGTGCATATGCAGGCCGGACAAGCCTTTCAGCTTCTCCGGCTGGAAATTGGCTTTGGTGGTGCCCAGCCGGGAAAAGGGGGCGCAGGGATCATAGATCGCATGGCCTTCCTGGGTGCTGCATTCCGGATTGATCCGCAGGCCGCAGGACTTTCCCGCTGCCAAAGCCCTTGGGCCGAAACGGTCCCATTGGTCGAAGCTGTTGAAGACGATATGGTCGGAAACGGCCAGCACATCGTCCCATTCATCTTCCCGATAGGCAGGGCTGAAAATGTGGGTTTCGCCGCCAAATTCTTCACGCCCGAGGCGCGCTTCAAACAATCCGCTGGCGGTGGTGCCGTCCAGATACCGGGCAATCAGGGGATAGACCCGGAACATGGAAAACGCTTTCTGAGCCAGCAGGATCTTGGCGCCGCTTTGGGCTTTGACGTCCTTCAGAATTTCCAGGTTGCGGAGGAGCAGCGCCTCTTCCACCACGTAGCTTGGGGTGGGGACATGATCGACATAGCTTTTCATCAGGGGACCAGCACCGGATTGAAATCCTCTTCCCAAGGCAAGCCCCACTTGTTGAGGGCTTCCATGAAGGGATCGGGATCGAACTCTTCGACGTTGTAAACGCCGGGTTTGGACCAGGTGCCGTTCATGACCAGCATGGCGCCGATCATGGCCGGCACGCCGGTGGTGTAGCTGATAGCCTGGCTGCCCACTTCGCGGTAGCATTCCTGGTGGTCGCAGATGTTATACAGGTAATAGGTCTTTTCTTTGCCATCCTTGACCCCTTTGAAGATGCAGCCGATGTTGGTTTTGCCGACGGTGCGGGGGCCCAGGGAAGCAGGATCCGGCAGGACCGCCTTTAAAAACTGCAAGGGGATGATTTCCATGCCATTGTAAAGGATGGGCTTAATGCTGGTCATGCCGACGTTTTCCAGGCACTTGAGATGGGTCAGGTAGCTCTGGCCAAAGGTCATGAAGAAACGGATGCGTTGGATGCCCTTGATGTTGAGAGCCAGACTTTCCAGCTCCTCATGGTGCAGAAGGTACATGTCCTTCATGCCGACGCCTTTGAAATCGTATTCCCGTTTGATTTCCATGGGCTTGGTCACGACCCAGTGGCCGTTTTCCCAATACATGCCGTTGGCGGTGACTTCGCGGATGTTGATTTCCGGATTGAAGTTTGTTGCGAAGGGATAGCCATGATCGCCGCCGTTGCAGTCCAGGATATCGATTTCATGGATTTCATCGAAATGGTGCTTCATGGCATAGGCGCTGAACACGCCGGTAACGCCGGGATCAAAGCCGGAGCCCAATAGGGCGGTGATGCCGGCTTCCTTGAATTTCTCGCGATAGGCCCATTGGTACTTATATTCAAAATGGGGATTGTCCTTGGGCTCATAATTTGCGGTATCCACATAAGGGGTCTTGGTGGCCAGGCAGGCATCCATGATGGTCAGGTCCTGGTATGGCAAGGCCAGATTCAGTACCACATCCGGCTTTTCTTTGTTGATCAGTTCCACCAGCTGGTCCACGTTTTCGGCGTCCACCTGGGCAGTGGTGATCTTGACTTTGCCGCCGCCCAGTTTCTCTGCCAGAGCGTCGCATTTGGATTTGGTCCTGCTGGCGATGCAAAGGGCATCAAAGGCCTCAGCGTTCTGGCAAATCTTGTGGATGGCCACACTGGCAACGCCGCCGCAGCCGATGACTAAAACTTTTCCCATGATAAAATACCTCCAATCATTTTAAGTCTTCTCTGGGAAGGGATTCTGCAGATAAGGTGAAAAATAAAAACGCTTAGGGACAGCCACTGCCGGAAAGGCAGAAACCACACTAAGCGCGACGATCATGAAAAACCTTTTGTTTTAGCTCCCCGGGCACAGGGTATCCGGTCCGCCCGGCAAGACAGAGCTATCTTTTCAGTTTTCGGGGTTTCAGAGTCTATATAGCAAGGAATTACTTTTACTACTCTTATTGATCGTTTCACAAGTGTGATGTGCGGAGCCGCCCCCGGCTCAATCAATAAGGCAACAAAGTTGCCAAGTTCGGCTTTTGACCCAGCTGTCCGAATGGCCTCGATTCTCTGTCCGGATCAAAGAGAATGGTCAAAATATTCTTTGCTGAAAAGGCTCCGAGCCTCTTTCAATGAAAACGATTATATCGGAAAGCAAAGAATTTTTCAATGGCTTTTTAAATATTTATTGGACCGGGCCGGTGCAGTGAAAACGCTGCTGAAATGGACCCCGGAAATGGTGTATGATGGAGAAAGAACCGGCCGCCGATGCCATGACGGAACCGCGACAGCAGAAAATACAAGGAAAGAAGGGCTTTGCATGACTAAGCGATATCTGACCAAATCCAGATTCAAACTGGCCATGGAATGTCCGGCCAAGCTTTATTACACCGGAAAAGCAGACTATGCGGACCGGAAATTGGAGGATCCCTTTCTGGCTGCCCTGGCGGACGGGGGTTTCCAGGTGGGGGAACTTGCAAAGTATTATTTACCGGGCGGCCATGAGATCATGACCCTTGACCATGACGAAGCGCTGCGTCAGACCGGCGACCTGCTGCGGAAAGAAAACGTGATTTTATACGAGGCGGCCTTCCAATTTGAAAAGCTGTTTATCCGTGCCGATATCCTGATCAAGACGAAGAGCCGTCTCGATCTGATCGAAGTCAAGGCAAAAGCTTTTGATCCGGTAACGGATGACTTCCTGACCCGTCAAGGGACCTTGGCTTCGGAATGGAAGGAATACCTGTACGATGTTGCTTTCCAGAAGCATGTGGTCCGTTCCGCCTGCCCGGACTGTTCGGTGTTTGCGCATCTGATGTTGGCTGACAAGGCTGCCCGCTGTCCGACGGATGGCTTGAATCAGAAGTTTAAAATCGTCAGGGATGCCGCGGGCCGCAAAGGCATCCAGCTGGTCCGGGCACTGACCGCCGAGGATCTGTCCGTACCCATGCTGCAAAAAGTCAATGTGGATGAAGTTTGCGATTTGATTTACAATACGCCCGTCCAAAATGAGCTATTCACAGGCAGCTTCTTGGATTATGCCGATTATTTGTCGGAGAAATACGCTTCGGATGAGCCGATCCCCATGCCGCCGGCTGGCCGGTGCGCCAAGTGCGAGTTCAGAGCCACGGAAGAGGAAGCTTCATCCGGCTTGAAAGACGGATTCAAAGAATGCTGGAAAAACCGGCTTGGCTGGCGCGATGCGGATTTTCTGGACCCAACGGTCCTGGAGCTGGCCAATTTCCGGAAAAAGGACTTGCTGATCGCCAGGGGTGTCATCAAGCTGCGGGATCTGGATATTTCACACATCGATCCGAAGCCGGACGGCAAACCGGGTATTTCCCAAAGCCAGCGTCAATGGCTTCAAGCGGCCAAGGTCCGGGATCAGGATGAAAGCTGCTGGATCGACCGGGAAAACCTGCAGCGGGAAATGGATTCGTGGAAATATCCTCTTCATTTCATCGATTTCGAAACAGCGCTGACCGCAATCCCTTTCAATCGGGGGAGACATCCGTACGAAGGTATTGCCTTTCAATTTTCCCATCATATGGTCCATAAGGATGGACGGATCGAACACCGGGGCCAGTATCTGGATGCCATGCCGGGGCATTTCCCCAATTACGATTTCATCCTGCAGCTGAAAAGCCAGCTGGAGCAGGACGAGGGCACCCTATTCCGTTATGCGGCCCATGAGAACACCTATCTCAATCTGATTCATCGGCAGCTCAACGACGACCCTGATGAGATACCGGACCGGGCGGCGCTTTGCAGCTTCATCCAATCGATCACCCATTCCGTCAGCGGCTGTTTTCCGCCATGGAAGGGAGACCGTGATATGGTCGATCTGTTGGAATTGGTGAAACGTTACTATTATGATCCTTGGACCCATGGCTCCAATTCCATCAAATATGTGCTGCCGGCCATCCTGAACCGGTCGCCCTTCCTGCAGAAGAAATATGCAAGGCCGATTTACGGTGCGGAGGGCGGCATTCCCAGCCTGAACTACCGGAACTGGACCTGGATCGTTGTTAAGGAAGGGAAAGCGGAGGACCCCTACCGTCTGCTGCCGAAGATGTTTCAGGACCTGACCGACAAGGAAAACGAACTGCTCAGCGAGGATGATGAGATCCGAAACGGCGGGGCCGCTCTGACCGCCTATGCCCGGATGCAGTATGAGGAGATGTCGGATTATGAACGGGAACAAATCCGCAACGCTCTGTTGAAGTACTGTGAGCTGGATACTTTGGCCATGGTGATGATCTACGAGGGGTGGAAGGCAATGCTCGAATAGGGACCCGCTGCGTTAGGTAATGTTTTAGACAAATCGTTGAATTCCGACAAACTTTTATTGGAAAATCAGTGGAAATATGGTACGATTATTTAGCAGAAAATTCAGAAAAGGAGGCCATGACGATAGGGGCGTATTTGGACGCTTGTCCCTATCCGAGCCGGCAGCGTAACCGACCTCTTGTGTCGGTTTTTCTTTTTAAATCCTAAGGAACAGGGAGGAGGCAGACCGCAGATGGCACCGATACCTTGGAAACGGGAAAAGGGCGAAGAAAGCCCGGCTTTGTCAAAAAGCATGGATCAAAACCTGCAGCTTGAACTCAGACATATGGAGACCGCCTTCGAAACCTTCCGGCGCACCTGCCCCGCCTATGATGCCACCCGAAAGCTGGATGAATTGCGTTCGACCGAATATGGCCGGCTGGACCGGGACAAGCAAGTCTATCTGGATTATACGGGCGCCGGTCTGTATGCGGAATCTCAGTTGAAACAGCATATGGAACTGCTCAGCAAAGAGGTTCTTGGGAATCCCCATTCCAAAAACCTCACTTCGATCAGGGCGATCCAGTACGCAGAGCGCGCACGTAAAAAAGTGCTTCAGTATTTTAATGCAGATCCCGATGAATATATGGTTGTTTTTACGAACAACGCCTCGTCCGCCCTTAAACTGGTTGGTGAATCTTATCTTTTTGAGATGGGCGGGGTCTTTCTTCTGACCAGTGACAATCACAATTCAGTGAACGGCATCCGCGAATTCGCGCAAGCCAAGGGCGCCTCCGTTCGTTACACGGGACTGCGTCTCCCGGAGCTCTACGCGGATGAGACCGAGCTGCGTGAAGCCTTGGATGCCGCTTGCCCGGGGGCGCACAAATTGTTCGCCTATCCGGCCCAGTCCAATTTCTCAGGCGTCCGGCATCCTTTGGAATGGATCGGGGAAGCTCAGGACCGGGGATGGGATGTGCTGCTGGATGCTGCCTCCCTCGCAGCCAGCAGCCCCCTGGACCTGAGTCGATGGCATCCAGATTTTGTGCCGATATCCTTTTATAAAATATTTGGCTATCCAACCGGGATCGGGTGTTTGCTGGTCCGGAGGAAGGCTGCCGCAAAACTGCGGCGACCTTGGTATGGGGGAGGAACGATCGTCTTTTCTTCCGTGTCGGCCTTCGATCATTATCTGAATCCAGGGCCTGCAGGGTTTGAAGATGGCACCGCGGACTTTTTAAGCTATCCCGCCGTTGAATTCGGTTTGGATTGGATCGGATCGATCGGGATCGATACGATCCAGACCCGTGTTGCATGCCTGACCGGCTGGCTCATCGACCAGCTGCTGCTGCTCTATCACCGCAACGGAAAGCCGCTGGTCCGGTTATATGGACCGCAGAATATGGATCGCCGCGGCGGAACCGTGCAGATGAACTTTTTCAATGCCTCCGGGGCCATGATCGACTGCTATACCATGGAGAAGCTGGCCAACCAGGAACGCATTTCCCTGCGCGCCGGCGATCACTGCAATCCGGGCGCCCGGGAAGCCGCCATGGGGATCCGGCGGGAGGACCTTGTCCCTTGCTTTTCCGACAAGGAACATAAGACCTATGAGCAATTCCTGAATGGCCTTGAGGGCAAAATGACCGGAACATTGCGGGCTTCTTTGGGTTTGGCGTCCAATTTTGCTGACGTTTATCGTTTTATCCAGTTCGCCAAGACTTTTATCGATTATCGGGCTTAGGAAACATATCATGCAGGGGGGATCTTAAGCGGTTTCGAACTGGGCATAATACAGTTGGGCATAGAGTCCGCGCCGTTGCATCAGCTCGGCATGCGTTCCGTCCTCCAGGATCCGGCCCTCCGACAGGACCAGGATACGGTCGGCATTCTGGATGGTGGAAAGGCGATGGGCGATGATGAAGCAGGTTCGGCCGGACATCAGATGGAGCAAAGCACTCTGGATCTGACGCTCGGTCTGGGTGTCCACATTGGAGGTCGCCTCATCCAGGAGCAGGATCTTCGATTCCATGAGGATCGCGCGGGCAATGATCAGAAGCTGCTGCTGTCCTTTCGAGAGATTGACGGCATTGTTGCTGAGCAGGGTATCATATCCTTCAGGCAGCGATAGGATGTCCTCATGGATTTTTGCCATTTGGGCGGCGCGTACCACTTCTTCACGCGTGGCGCCAGGTTTGCCGTATGCAATATTTTCAAATAGGGAGCCATGGAAAAGCCAGGTATCCTGCAGCACCATGGTATAGGCTTGTCGCAGGCTATGTCTTTGGATATCTCTGACATCATGGCCGTCGATGGCGATGGAGCCTGAATCCGCATCGTAGAAACGCATCAGCAGATTGATGATGGTGGTTTTTCCGGCACCTGTCGGACCGACGATGGCCACCAGGGAGCCCGGGGACACTTCAAGACATAAATCATGGATCACCGGCTTGCCGGGCACATATCCGAAATGCACATGCTCCATCCGGACGCTTCCCTGGATCGCTTTCAACGCCACCGCATCCGGCCGGTCTGCCGTTTCCGGAAGTTCATCCATTAGGCGGAAGACCCGTTCCGCAGCGGCCAGCGCCGATTGCAGGTCGCTGGTGATGTTGGCAAATTCGTTGATGGGTCCGGAGAATTTCCGGGAATAGAGGACAAAAGACGACAAACTGCCTATGGAAAGCCCGCCGCCCATGTACATCAGGGCGCCGAAGATGCTAATGAGCGCCATGGAGAGATTATTGATGAAATTGACGGACGGCCCGGTGATGCTGGCAAAACGATCTGCCTGATAAGCAGCTTCCATAGCGTCCTCGTTTTTTTGATCAAAACGGCATGAAAAATGGGCTTCCCGATGATAAACCTTGATGGTTTTCAAACCCCCTGCGGATTCTTCCATAAAACCATTCAATTCACCGGCCTTCGCAGATCGGCTGCGGTACAGAGGCCGTACTTTTTTTGCGCGGTATCTGGAAAAGGCGACGGAAACCGGAACGGTCAGCACAAAGACCAGCAGCAGCCGGGGGGATAGAGTCAGCATCATCCCCAAAGAAACCGCCACGGTCAGAAGGCTGGTGAGGATCTGGAGCAGATCGCCGGACAAAGAGGCATTGAGGGTATCGATGTCATAGGAGATCACACTGATGATGTCGCCGGCCTGTCGGGTGTCAAAATAACGGACGGGAAGCTCCGCCAGCTTGGCAAACACGTCCCGCCGCATGCGGCAGACCACGTCGCGGCTCAGCCGGATCATCTGGATGGACAGAAGGTAGCTTAAGGCAAAGGACAGGAGATAAAAGGCAATCATCCATGCCGTGTATCGGAACACCGATGAAAAATCCACCCGGCCAGTGCCCGGCGCGATGGCGTCAATGGCATAACCGGAAAGTTTCGGTCCGGCCAAGGCCAACAGGTTGCTGAGAAGATTCATGAAGAGTACAAGAAGAAGCAGCCATTTGCTGGCATAAAAGTATTTCCAGAGTCTGCGAAGGATCAGGGTGGTTTTGACGGTGGTTTTTTCATACCGGCCGCTTACAGAGGCGGTGCGTTCCGGCATCGGGGGCAGTTTTTGGTTCATCGGCTCACCACCCCCATCTGGACCTCAACCATATCGCGGTAGCTGGCACAGGAGGCCAGCAGCTCAGGATGCGTCCCGTATCCGATCATCCGGCCACTGTCCAGGACCAGGATCTTATCTGCATTCTTGATCGAGCTGATCCTTTGGGCGATGATGATTCTAGTGGTGTTTTGGTATCCAACGGCCAAACCACGGCGCAGGGCCGCGTCCGTTTTATAGTCCAGCGCGCTGGAGCAGTCGTCCAGGACCAGGATCTCCGGATCTGCAGCCAAAGCCCGGGCAATCAGCAGCCTTTGTTTCTGACCGCCGCTGAGATTGGCGCCCTTCACGGATAGAAGGCTTGAAAAGCCCCCGTCCATATCAGAAACATAATCCATCTGAGCGGTTTGGGCAGCCGCTTCAACGGCTGCGTCGCCGAGGGGGCGCCCGAAGTCGATGTTATCACGCAGTGTGCCGGTCAAGAGAAAGTCGTTTTGGAAAACCACACCGAATTTTGAATAAAGGATTTCCGGCGCCATGCCTTGGATGTTTTCCCCGGAGATCCGGATCTCGCCGGAATCGGGATCATACAGACGAAGCAGCAGGCTCACCAGGGTGGATTTACCGCTGCCTGTGGGTCCGATGATCCCCAGGGTCTCGCCTTGCCGGAGGCTGAAGCTGATATCCTGAAGATTGTCCTTGATTTTATTGTAAGAAAAACGGACCGATGAGAATTCGATATGGCAGGGGCTGGGACGGCGATCGCAGGGCTTGACAGCCAGGTCTGCCTGCATATCAAGGATTTCCGCGATTCGCCGGGCGCTGGCGGCGCCCTTTGAATAAATCACAAAAAGGCGGGGAACTCTCATCAAGGCCGTGATGATGATGGTCAGGTAGCTTAAAAAAGCGATGATGATGCCGGGCCGGGTCAAACCGGCTTGGACTCGGAAGGCACCTGCCAGAATGACCAGGGCGAGGCCGAGATTCAGGAGAAGGTTCATCCCGGGATTGGTGACCGACATGACGATGCCCGCCCGCTGTTCTTTTTGGGCGAGTTCTTGATTGATCCGCTCAAACCGAGCTATTTCATCGTCGCTTTTGGAAAGTGCCTTGATCACCCGGATCCCGTGGATGTTTTCCCGAACAGTCCTGACCAGGAGGTCCAGGGCTGTCTGGACCTGGCCATACATCGGAACGCCGATGCGGGAGGTGTACCAGATGATCAGCCCCAGGAGCGGCAGGGTGCCTAAAAGGACCAAGGTCAGAACAGGCTCCAGAATTGCTGCGATGATCATGCCGCCCAACAGCAGAATGGGCGCCCGGACCAGGAGCCTCTGCATGTTGTCCAACAGCTGATGCACATTGTAGGTGTCACTGGTCAGGCGGGAAATCAGGGACGGAAGGGTCAGCCGGTCAGCCTGGCTGCCGGACAAGTGGAGGACCTTGTCATAAAGATCATGACGCAGGGCGGCAATGACATTGCGTGAAATTTTCATAGCCATCCGATTGGCAATGATATTGGTCACAAGAGCCATCAAGGCGCACAGGATCATGCCGCCGCCCCAAAGAAGGACCTTGAATATATCCCCGGATGGCGCCGCATCGTCAAGGATGGCGGACAACATCCATGGCAGGAACAATTCCAGGACCGTCCCGGCAAATTTGATGAGAAATTGCAGGCCGAGGATAGCCCGATGAGGCCGGATATAACTCAGGACTGTTTTCATCGGCAATACAACCACCCTTCAGATCAATTGACAAAACATGATACAATATTATCAGAATAATCATATAAATAGAAAGGGGATCGATACGATGTTATGGAAGTGTTCAGTCTGTGGTTACACGCATGAGGGAAACGAAGCCCCTGAAGCTTGTCCGAAATGTGGAGCCCCTAAAGAGAAATTCAACCCGCTTTCCGAAGAAGACGCCCAGAAAATCTACAGCTCCGACCGTACCAATGACATCCACATGGAAATCATCCAGC
>CALMWJ010000144.1 GCA_937873525.1 uncultured Peptococcaceae bacterium
GCGCCAATCAGCATCGGGGCGATCAACGTGTTTGTCGCGCTTCCAAACACAGCCGCATAACCAAGCGCCGCTGCAAAAGCGGCCGGCACCCCAAGGTACGAGGACAGCGCCACGCCAAGGGTTGCGCCTATTGCAAACAGCGGCGTCACCTCTCCGCCTTGAAAACCAGCGGCGATCGTTACCGTCGTAAAGGCAAATTTCAGCGCAAAATCCCAAGTCATCACGCCGCCCGCGAAGCTCATTGAGATCAGGTTCGTTCCAAGGCCTGAGTAACGTCCGCTCCAGCAGATCAGCGAGAATCCGCTAATAACAAGACCAATGACAAAAATGCGGAGGACATGATTTTGAAACCGCTGTGCAAAAGCCTGTTTCAGTTTATACAAAGTCAAAGAAAACAGGCCTCCGGTGATTCCAAATAGAATGCCCAAAATCAGGAGCTGAAACACAAGGGTCCATGATAAAGCAATTGGGTCCGACAATGCAAATGTAAATTTTTCAAGTCCAAGATATCCTGAGGTTAAACTGGCTGTGAACGCTGCGACCAAAGCAGGGAAAATCACACTGTGCTCTAAAACCCCTGCCGTTAATACTTCGATGGCAAAAAATGCTGCGGCAATCGGTGTTCTGAAAAGCCCTGCAAAACCCGCCGCCATACCGGTCATCAGCAGAAGTTTTGCACTGTCCTGCATCGGCAAGCGTTTGCCGATGCCGTGGGCTATGGTGCCGCCAATCTGGATCGCCACGCCCTCTCTTCCTGCACTCCCGCCAAACAAATGGGTAAGCCAGGTTCCGATGATCGTGAACAGAATCATCCGAAGCGGAATGTCATCGGTCATGCCATGCCCCGCCTCAAAAATAAGCGCCATTCCTTTGCTGCTCTTTCCGCCGAATCGATTATAACACCATACCATCACGGCGCCGATCACACCAAGAAAAGGAATCAGCTGATAGGCATGCTCCATTCGGACATCGGTCAACCACAGCAAGGTCCGTCCAAAGACCGCATCGATGGCGCCCACAGCCATCCCGATTGGGATTGCAATCAAGCCAAGAAGAATAATATTAATATATAAATCAAATACCTTTTTGATCATTTTCCCTCCGCAATGGCACGCAAAGCATCCAGCATACGTCCGCATTCCTCTGCAGCACATTGCTGCACCTTCTCCCAGGCTGCCTGGGTCCCCAGCGTATCATAGGCCACCGCCAAGGCTCCGTATAAGGGAAGCCCGAGGCAATGCCTTGCCGAATGGATCGTCGATGCCGATTGGCCGATTGCCCTGGCGGCGGCCTGCCCGACTGGGTTCCCCGCAGCTTCCCGGGCGGCCGCATGGCACTCGAGAATGGCGGCTTTCGCTTGGGGCAGTTTAATGGCTCCCGCCAGCCATGCGCGTGCGGCATTCAAGGCGTGGAGCGGACGCAGATCATCCGGATCGTTCTTGTTCCACAGCGGCAAGAGCACCCTTTCCGAATAATCAACAGCCCAGATCACAAGCGTTGTCTTGTTCTGTGTTTCAATCAATTTCACCAGAGACTGGATATAGGGTGCTTCCCAGTCACTGAGCATTTTTCGTGCTTTTGGCATCTTCATTCTCCTCATTGACATCCATTGGGTGAGGCAGCGGGCCGCACCGGGATATGCCCGCCTCCTAAGCATCTCCTATTATATCCGGTTTGCAGTGAATTTTCCATTGATATGCAGTCTTCAAGGTCAGTCTATGCAGCAGGTTTCATTAAAATGCTAAGCAAAACAAACATGCCCAGCGCAATGCGATACCAGCCAAAAATTTTAAGATCATGCGTTTTGATGTAATTCATCAAAAACCTGATGACGAGCAATGAAACGCTGAAGGCTGACGCCATTCCAATCCCCAAAACCACGATTTCTGTTCTATTAAAAGCCATTCCGAATTTCATAATTTTCAGCGCGCTCAAGCCAAACATCACCGGCACGGCAAGAAAAAAGGTAAATTCTGCGGCAGAATATCTGGAGACCCCCATAAGCAAAGCCCCGATGATGGTTGCGCCGGAGCGGGAGGTGCCGGGAATCAGGGATAGAACTTGGAAAAATCCAATCATGAGTGCGGTCCGAAAAGACATGCCGGATAAATCGCAGACCACGAACGCTCGATGTTGATTGCGGCTTTCGATCAATAACAGCACAATGCCATAGAAAATCAATGCAGCGGCAATCACCATCGGTGTCTTCAGATAGGCTTCGACCGCATCATCGAAGAACACCGATGCCAAAGCCCCCGGAATGCAAGCGACGCAAACTTTTAGCCACAATAAAACAATTTCCCGATCAACGACCGGCTTCCTGGGTTCATTGAAACCCAGAGGCATCATTTTGTTCCAGAAGGTCACCAACACCGCAAGGATTGCACCCAGCTGAATGACCACAAAAAACATTTCCTTAAATACTTCGCTCATATTGAGCTGTATGAACGCATCCACCAGAAGCATATGGCCTGTGCTGCTGATGGGCAGCCATTCCGTCACGCCCTCAACGATCCCTAAAAGGATGACTTTCATGATTTCAATAAAATTCAGTGCCATTATTTCAAATCCTCCTTTTCAAAATACCAATAGGTTGCGATAAAGCCACTTAGCGAGACACTTCCGATCATTCCGATGGCCAGAGGAAGCGGATACCCCGTCCATTGAAGCTTGCCCTCCACCAAAAACAAGCTTGCTGTCCAGGGATATAGAGCGCCAAGCTTCTGATTGCAAAGCGCAGCACTCACCATCACAACGGCAGCCGAAACGATCACGGGAACCACAAAGCCTTTTGTTTTCTCGGCAATATAGGTAAATGGCGACAGCGTTAAAAACATCAGTGCACTGCCGAAAAGAAACTTGATCAGCCATGCGCCGGCTGTCTGAAGACTAAATTCATCCAAACCAATGATCCCATGATAAACTGCCATGAAAATGAAAATTGCAGCCCAGGTCACAAACGTCAGGGCAAACGTCCAAATCAAAAGCATGAGGAATTTCCCGGATATCAGTTCGAAACGGGAAACTGGCACAGGCAAAATCATTTTCAGGGTTTTCTCTGTGTATTCTCGGCTGAACAAATAAGCCGCGATGGCGACGTAAACCAGCATATTCATCAGCAGCATGACATAGAGCAAGCTGCTGTCGTAGATATCTGATAAGGAAATCAATTGTTCCGGATGCTCGAAATGGGTTTGCAGAGCCTCTAATAACATCATGCCTGGCGTTGCCAGAATCCCCAGGACACTGAATATTACGATTTTCGACCGCTTTAATTTTAAGAATTCACAATAAACAAGATTAAGCAATGCCGCCGCCCCCAATCAATCCGGAGAAGTAGTCTTCCAGACTCTCCTGATTTTCATTTAATTTTGCAACCATGACTCCACATTCAACAAAAGTCTTATTGATGACGCCGCCGGAACACGCAGCGTCGAATATCTTCAGTGCGTTACCCTGGACCAAACACTCCCTGATCCCAAAAGCCCTCTCCAGGATATCCAATGCTTTCACGGGATCCGCAACCTCAAATTCAAGGTATTGACGACTCCTTTGCATAAGCTAAGCCCGGCTCACCTCTTCCATCAATCGCCCCTGATGCATAACGCCGATGACATCGGCAATTTGCTCAACCTCGCTCAGAACATGACTGGAAATCAAGATCGTGACGCCTTGATCCCGGCTTAGATTTGCCAGCAATGC
>CALMWJ010000145.1 GCA_937873525.1 uncultured Peptococcaceae bacterium
GAAGAAGCTTTGAGCAAGATCTGAGCTTGAACCAGCAGCACCGTTGTGATGAGGATGGCAAATTCGTCTTGCTTAAGCATTTTGAAATATCGAACTAATCCTCTTGCCGATAAGTAGGATGGGTTCATAAAAAATCAGGAACCATAACTTCGCCCCCCTCTTACATAACTATAGAATACCTGAAAGGACGGCGGTGGAGCACCGTCCTTTTGGGTATGTCCCCCCCTATCCCCCTAACTATCCAAAACGGATACAAAAGCGCGATTGCTTGACAGCAGACGCGCTTTTGTATCCGTAGAGAGGATCTGATGGCACAGAGCCTTCAGCTAAGGCGATTGAAGCATTGAGGAAGAAAAATTGGCAAGTATTTCGAAAAAACAGGGAGAATCGGTTGATAAATGGTCTTTTAAAGAGTATATTATTACTATACCCCATGGGGTATATGAAAGGGATATCAAAATGTGGGTTATTTATGGTCTGGCTTCGGCTGCATTTGCTGCCTTTGCCACAATTTTGGACAAAACAGCGGTTAATGCCCTGGATCCGAATTATGCGACCGCCTTTCGGTATAGCACTGTGGCGGTCATGTCTTGGGTGATTGTTTTCGGCAACAACACGCCCAGCCAGGTAAACCATTTGAATGCTCAGGGCTGGAATCTTCAATTGCTTGCAGGCGTCCTGACCGCATTGTCCTGTCTCGCGTACTATAAAGCCTTATCGCTGGCGGATGTGTCAAAAGTTCTTCCGATCAACCGAATGAGTCTTATTATTACGATCCTGCTGGCCAATATACTTCTTCGTGAAATCATTACGGCCAAGACCTTGCTGGGGGGCGCATTGATCATGCTGGGGACGTTTTTTCTGGTTGTCTGATAGAAGTGACAATTCAGATCCCTGATATTTTAAGAAAACAAAAACAAGGGGCTTGATGCACAGGAAGCCCCTTGTTTTTGTTTTGCCAATTTTCATCTAAAATGGAGTTGTTATGGCTCAAGGTTTGTTTTTTTCTTCTTATACTCTTCGTCGTCAATTTCCCCTTTGGCATAGCGTTCCCGAAGAATCATCAAGGCTGAATCATTCTTTTCGGCGGCTGCCGTGCTTTTTTTTGTATCGCCGGTTTTATTCAGATATTTGTTGATCAGTTTTGCCGCAATAAAGATGACCGCAGCCCACAACAGAACATGGGCGATCAAATAGGCAAGGCCTATCCACCCGAAGCTGCCGCGGGCGATGCCGTTTCCGGCGTGTGTGAACATTGGATGCATCATGGGCATTTCCTCCGTATACTCATAAAACTCTGGGTTGCCTGAAAGAAATCTTCTGCTAAGTTCAATATACAGGCAGCCCGTGTTTTTCGAATGAAGGAATTGTGAAAAACAGATGTCTTTCCGGGCGAACCTTCATTCAGCAGGCCGGACCGGTTCCAGCTTCACTTTAAAGCTGATCTTTCTCAATGTCTCCAGTCCGTCAAACTTGATCCTATAGGCGGCCAGATTCTGATCCAAATCGACCACATCCCCGTAGCCCATGATGTGATGGAAGATGCGGTCGCCGGGATGGAATTCAGGCTGGGAGGATGAGGCTTCCAGCATTTGCTCACTGCTGCGGATGATCCAACTTGACTCACTGACCAGGCTTTCATTCAGCGCATGGGTATAAGAGAGCAGAGCTTTGTCTACATTGAAGATGAAACGTGATGGGTAGCGATAGGAACCGTCCAGGTTTCGGCCTTCCGCGTCCGTCAGATAAAGTGCTTTTTCCGCCCGGGTGAAGGCGACGAAGGCCAGGCGCCGTTCCTCCTCCATAGCCTCCAGGGTCATAACTTTCTTGGAAGGGAAAATCCCCTCGCCCAGGCCGCAGAGAAATACATAAGGGAATTCCAGGCCTTTGGCCGTGTGGACGGTCATCATCCGGACAGAGTTTTTACCGGATGCCGCATCGGTATTGGTAAGAAGCGCCACTCGGGAAAGATAATTTTCCAAGGTGGATTCTTCGCCGCAGGAGGTCTCGTAATCGTAAATGGACTGCTTCAATTCAGCAAGATTATCCAGCCGGTCCTGGCTGCCTTCGGTCCGCAGCATTTTCTCATAGCCGCTCTGGTCCAGAACCCTGCTCAGCAGCTCGGAGACCGGCATGTCTTTGCAGCTTACCGAAAAACGGCCAATGAGCGCCAGGAACTCTTTGGCTTTGGTGTTCTTGAAGAGATCATCATCTATGGTCCGCTCCAGCGCCGCATACAGCGAGCAGTGATTTTGTGCGGCATAGTCCTGGAGAAATTTCATCCGCCGTTCGCCCAGGTTGCGTTTCGGAACATTGGCGATCCGCTGGAAGGAGAGGTCGTCCTTGAAAATGATCAGCCGAAGGTAGGATAAGGCGTCCTTAATTTCCATCCGTC
>CALMWJ010000146.1 GCA_937873525.1 uncultured Peptococcaceae bacterium
TGCTTCCGCTACAATCCGGGGGCCCTGCGCACCGGCGGCAACGACATCATCGGCAAGCCGGAGGAGGCCAAGTACGGCCTGACCAAGGCCCAGCTTTTCCAGGCCTACCGCGTCATGCGGGACAAAGGGGTGAAGCGCTTCGGGCTGCACACCATGGTCATCTCCAATGAGCTGGATCCCTATTACTTCATCGAAACGGCCACCAACATGATGTTCGACCTGGCGGTGGAGTTATATTACGAGCTGGGCATCCGGATCGAGCTGCTGAACCTGGGGGGCGGCATCGGCATACCCTACCGGCCCGACCAGGAGGAAGTGGATCTGGCCCTGATCTCCCGCAGCCTGCAGCAGGCTTATGACGAGAAGATTACCGCCAACGGCCTCCACCCCATGAAAATCGCCATGGAATGCGGGCGCTACATGACCGGTCCCTACGGTGCCTTGGTAACCACGGCCCAGCACAAGAAGGACATCTACAAGCAGTATGTGGGCTTGGATGCGTGCATGGCCAACCTGATGCGGCCGGCCCTGTATGGGGCATACCACCACATCACGGTCCTGGGCAAGGAGGACTGGCCTTTGGACCATGTCTATGATGTGACCGGGGGCCTTTGCGAAAACAACGACAAATTCGCCATTGACCGGGCGCTGCCCCGGATCGACCGGGGGGATATCCTGGTGATCCACGACGCAGGCGCCCACGGACATGCCATGGGCTTCAACTACAACGGCAAGCTGCGCTCCGCGGAGGTGCTGGTGCACGAAGACGGCAGCCACAGCCTGATCCGCCGGGCGGAGACCCTGGAGGACTACTTTGCCACACTGGATTTCTCACGGCTTTAAGAGGCAGTCTATACAACAATAGAACGAAACAGGAGGAACAACATGGACTTTTTCAGAAACAAAATCGCCCAGCGGCTGGGCGGAGAATCCTTTGGCGAAGACACCGCCATCTACAAATTCGAGAAGATCAAGCGGCTGAAAAAAGCGGCGGCCGTAAAATTTCCCGACCTGACCGCCATCGATATGGGCGTGGGGGAGCCGGACCAGCCGGCGGATGCTTCCGTGGTCGCCATCCTGAATGAAGAGAGCGGCAAGGCCTGCAACCGTTTCTACTCGGACAACGGCATCCCGGAATACCAGG
>CALMWJ010000147.1 GCA_937873525.1 uncultured Peptococcaceae bacterium
AGTGCCGTGATCGGAATCCCGATCATTTTGGGACTGGTGTATCTCGGCGGTGCTTATTTCCTGATTGGAATCGTGGTCCTGGCCATTCTGGCGATGGTTGAGATGCGACGGATGCTGATTCGGATGGGGCGGCAGGACATGCCGGTCTTTCTTTGGGTCGGCGCGATCCTTTTTCCGGTCCTGCTGTATTTTCAACCGATCTGGTTGCCAAGCTTCACAGCTTTCTTTGTGCTTTCCGGCGGTCTGGTCTGCCTGGGCCAATATCCCAGAATCACCTTTCAGGATATCGGCGCCAATTTCTTTGGCATACTCTATGTTGCATTTGGTTTTGCCCATTTTATTCTTCTGCGCGAATCAGAACAGGGACTGCAGCTGGTCATGTACGCCTTGATCGTGATTTGGTGTACCGACAGCGGCGCCTATTTTATCGGGAAGAATTTTGGCCGGCGGCCGTTTTTCCATCGGATAAGCCCTAAAAAAACCTGGGAAGGCGCCATTGGCGGACTGGCCTCGGGTGTCTTGGGCGCAGTCATTTTCTGCTATGCGGCCTCAAGGTATCAGGCGTCCTTCGATCACCCGGCATTGATGCTGTGGGCATCGCCTTTTCTCTCGATTGCCGGACAATTGGGGGATTTATTTGAAAGCGCTCTGAAAAGGCAGGCCCGCCTAAAGGATTCCAGCAGGATCATCCCGGGCCACGGAGGGATCTTGGACCGGTTCGACAGCGCCCTCTGGGTCATGCCGCTGCTATACCATTGGATTCTGCTGTATCACACCGTTTTTGCGGGCTGATCCCTTCGGAACGGTTTGGCAGTCAAGGTGAAAGGAACCCAATATGTTGAATATCATCGTAACCATCATCGTTTTAGGGATTATTGTTCTTATTCATGAACTAGGCCATTTCTGGGCTGCCAGGAGCATTGGCGCTTCCGTGCTGGAGTTTTCCATAGGTATGGGCCCCAGAATCTATAAATATGAAGGAAAGTCCACAGTATTTTCCTTGAGGGCGATCCCTTTGGGCGGATATTGCATGTTTGATCCGGATACCAAGAAGCTGGATCCCTCAGGACGCCCGGCCTCCATTCTGGGACGTCCCGCCTGGCAGAAAATCCTGGTTTCCCTGTCCGGACCAGCCATGAACTTTGTTTTGGCGATCCTGATCCTGACGATGCTTTTCACCCTTGTAGGGGTTCCGGCCGGCTACCAGCCGGTCATCGGCGAGGTGGAAGCCGGCAGTCCGGCGGACCTGGCGGGAATGCAGGCGGGGGACCTGATCGAAGCGATCCAGGGGCAGCCCGTTTCGGACTGGCAGCAGATGGGCGATCTTCTCCAGGAGCAGAATCACGGAGACGAAGTCAGCATCACAGTCCAAAGAGAAGGCCAGTCCCTGGAGCTGCGTATGGCGCCTCTATATGATGAATCTGAGGGAAGATGGATGGTTGGCATCACGGTGGACACCCGTAAAGCCATCTTGACACGGTACAGTTTCCCCCAAGGTTTGATCATGGGGATCAAACAGACGATGGCCCTCTGCGCGATGATGCTAACGTCCATCGGACAGTTGATTTCAGGCCAAGCCAGCGTCAGCGAGAACCTTTCCGGGCCGGTGGGGCTGATCCAAATCATCAGCGATACGGCAAAGAGCGGGTTTCTGAATACGATTTATCTGACGGCCTTTTTATCGATCAACCTGGGCCTTTTGAACCTTTTACCTGTTCCAGCGCTGGATGGAGGGAACATTGTGATCTATCTGATTGAAATGGTTCGCAGAAAAGCCATGGACCAAGACAAGGAAGGCTTGATCCATCTGGTTGGTTATATCCTTCTGCTGGCTATGATCCTGATTCTGACTTATAAAGACATCATGAAACTTATCGGCAGCTGACGCGAGTCGCGAACAGAGGGATGTGTAATGATCAGAGCTGAAAGTGAATTTTCGATTTTCCGGCGGCGCAGCCGGCCGATCCATGTGGGCAGCATTGGGATCGGCGGTGACTATCCGATTTCGGTGCAATCCATGACCAACACACCGACGGCGGATGCTGATCGCACCTTGGCTCAAATCCGGCAGCTATATGAAGCCGGATGTGATCTGGTGCGCATCGCTGTACCGGATCGGGAGGCTGCGGCAGCGGTCGCATACATTGTTAAGCAATCGCCGATACCGGTTATTGCGGATATCCATTTTGATTACAAACTCGCACTGGCCGCGATCCGCGGCGGCATCCACGGTCTGCGGCTCAATCCCGGCAACATCGGGGCAGCCTGGAAGGTGGCGGAGGTGGTCAAGGCCGCGTCTGAACGCCAGGTTCCGATCCGGATCGGCGTGAATGGAGGCTCTCTGGAAAAGCGGTTCCTGGAAAAGTACGGAGGACCGACGCCGGAGGCTCTTGTTGAAAGCGCCATGGAGCATGTCCGGATCCTTGAAGCCCTTGATTATCATGAAATCAAGATATCCTTGAAGGCCTCCAGGGTGCCGGTGATGCTGGCAGCCTACCGCCAGATCAGCACAATCGTGGATTACCCGTTGCATTTGGGAGTCACCGAGGCTGGCTTGCCTGAATATGGTATTATAAAATCAGCCGTGGGGATCGGCAGTCTGCTTGCCCAGGGAATCGGTGATACCATCCGGGTTTCTCTGACCGGAAGTCCAGTTGCCGAGGTGCCGGCCGGCCGGCAGATCCTGCAGAGTCTTGAGCTGCTTCCCGGAGGGATCCAGGTGATTTCCTGTCCGACCTGTGGCCGGACTCAAGTGGATCTGGCCGCCATTGCCCGGGAGGTTTCATCCCGACTCAATGCCATGCCTGAATTAAAAGGCAGAACCCTTACCATCGCGGTTATGGGGTGTGTGGTCAATGGACCCGGCGAAGCCCGTGAAGCGGATCTGGGGGTTGCCTGCGGCAAGGGCTGCGGCGTGATTTTCCGCAAAGGCGAGCGTCTGGACACGGTCCCCGAATCCGAGATCGCAGAAGCTTTGATTGTCGAAATACTTAAATATGAGGGAGTAAATCATCATGCGTTTTAGTCAAATGTTTTCACCGACTTTGAGGGAAACCCCGGCGGAAGCCGAAGTGATCAGCCACAAGCTCCTGGTCCGGGCGGGTTTCATCCGGAAATCCTCAGCGGGTATTTATTCCTATTTGCCCTTGGGACAGAGGGTTCTTAAAAAAATTGAAACCATCGTGCGTCAGGAGATGGATGGCAGCGGCAGCCAGGAAATCATGATGCCGATCCTTCAGCCGGCAGAGCTTTGGCTGGAATCCGGACGATGGTATGTATACGGCGGCGAACTGATGCGGCTGAAAGACCGCCATGACAGGGATTTCTGCCTTGGACCGACCCATGAGGAGCTGATCACCGCTCTGGTTCGGGATGAACTGAATTCCTGGCGCCAGCTTCCTTTGCGCTTGTATCAGATCCAGAATAAATACCGTGATGAACGACGTCCCCGTTTCGGGCTGATGAGGGGGCGGGAGTTCGTTATGAAGGACCTGTATTCCTTTGACCGCGACGAAGCCGGGCTGGATATCAGCTATCAGGAAATGTTTGATGCCTATGTCCGTGTGTTTTCGCGCTGCGGTTTGGATTTTCGTTCGGTGGAAGCGGACAGCGGCGCCATTGGAGGCAGCTTTACGCATGAATTCATGGTCCTTGCCGAATCTGGCGAGGCTGAAATCATCTATTGCAGCGCGTGCAGCTATGCCGCTGATGGGGAAATCGCTGCCGCAAAGATGCCATCTCCTCAGGAAGCCGAAGAAGGGGAAATCACGCTGGTGGCGACGCCGGGACAGGAAACGATCCAGGAAGTGGCCGCATACCTTCAGATTCCTGAAAGCAGCCTGATCAAGACGCTGTTCTATAAAGCGGACGGCAAAATCGTCTGCGTCCTGCTGCGGGGAGACCGGAGCCTCAATGAAATCAAACTGAAAAACACGCTGAATTGTTTTGAACTGGACATGGCGGATCATCAGGACGTTTTGAAAATCACCGGATGCCAGCCCGGATACGTCAGCCCGATCGGTCTGACGGGCAGCATTCCGGTTTATGCGGATGACGAAGTCCGGCTGATGGTCAACGGCGTCGCCGGCGCCAACCAGAAAGACTATCATTTCAAAAATGTAAAACCGGGCAGGGATTTCAAGATCGACGCGACCGGGGATTTCCGTCAGGTTCAGGCTGGCGATGCTTGCCCGAAATGCGGCAAAAAATTAAACTCCGCCCGCGGCATCGAAGCCGGCCAGGTCTTCAAGCTGGGGACAAAGTACAGTGAAAAAATGAATCTGTATTATACCGATGAAAACGGCGAGAAACAACTTGTGGTCATGGGCTGTTACGGCATCGGCGTCAGCCGAACCCTGGCCGCAGCCGTTGAACAAAATTACGATAAAGACGGCATCATCTGGCCGATCGCCATTGCGCCCTACCATGTGGTGGTTGTTCCCACGGCCACAGATGGGGAAATTTTCCAAACAGCCATGGACTTGTATGAGAAGCTTTTGGGGTCTGGTGTGGAAACGGTGATCGACGACCGGGACGAACGGGCTGGCGTGAAGTTCAAGGATGCGGACCTGATCGGTTATCCCATCCGCATCACCGTTGGGAAAAAATGGACCGAAGCCGGTCAATTTGAATTAAAGCAGCGCCGGGAGAAAGAGGCGGAGCTGCTGACTCCCCAAGCTGCAATCGAAAGGGTTTTGTCCCTGATCGCAGCTGGAACAGCATCCGCTTAAAGCGAAGCGCACCCTACCGAATGCCAAACAATGCGACAGGAGGGATACGTTATGGAGCAAGACATTATGGTCGTGGTCAAGCTGCTGATTTCGGCGGCTTTGGGCGCGTTCATCGGATATGAAAGAGAACGGCAGAATCGTTGGGCCGGCTTTCGTACCCACATTCTTGTCTGTATGGGCTCATGCCTGATCATGATAACCTCGATTGAGGTTGCTTCGATCTACGCAGGTGTATTAGATGCGGATCCCGGTCGTTTGGGTGCACAGGTTGTCAGCGGCATCGGATTTCTGGGGGCAGGAACGATCCTGCATTCCCCGTCAAGGATCCGCGGACTCACCACGGCAGCCACCTTGTGGATCATGGCAGCCATCGGTCTGGCCGTCGGTGTCGGCCTGTATTGGGCCGCCATTGCAGCGACCTTATTAGCCTATGTGGTCCTTGACTATTTCAGGATCGTGGAGTCCAGGATCAAAAAGGTCCAGAGCTTTGACATTTGGAATATCGAATTTTTCATTGAATCCGACCATGACGGACTGCAAGGCTTTTTCCAGTTCGTTGAGCAGTATGATCTGGCGGTGAAAAGCATTAATCTGTCCAAAAAGGATTTGGGAACCCACGTGATCGTAGACATCAAAGCGCCTCATGAATTTGATGAATCCAATTTCATCTCGGATTTGCAGCGGTTGCTGAAAGTCAGCACGGTCCGTCTCAAGAAAAACATTTAAGAAACTCAGGGAGGAGGCAGTGTATGGTTCCAACACCCTGGCAGCGTTGCGTGCAGGAAGCACAGCTGCCCCAAGAAACAGCACAGCGCCTGAATGGGCTGTCTATAAAAAAAATAACAGTTTCCCAGGCAGATCATGCTTGGGAAATCTCTTTTGCCAACCCATTCGAAGTGACCGAAACCGACCGCCGGCTGGCTGAGGAATTGCTTCACAATGTTTTTGGCAAGGATCTGAAATTCAGGCTGGAATTTGAGAAGCGAGAAAAAATCCCAGACCTGAAAGGAATGCTGCAGGATATCGACCACAGCGCTTTGGAGTTGATCAGCGTCGAGGCCGAAGACGAAATCTGCAACGAGCGGTATCGAGAAAAAATACAACAAGCCGGCCGGGAACCGGGCGAGGCCAAGGAAAACCGCCCGCAAATCATCCTGGGCAAAAAAATTGCCGGAACACCGCGGCCGTTGTGCGAGCTTCAGGAAGAAAGCGCCAATTGCGTGGTTCAGGGGCGCGTCTTTAAAATCAAAGACTGCAGGAAACTCAAAGCAGGGACCATGCTTTACGATTTTGACATCACCGACAACACCAATTCGATCAAGGTCAAGATGTTCATCGATCCGGAACGCAACCGGAAATTCAATCCCGAATGGCTATCATCCGGATCCTGGTATCGGTTCAAAGGGAATGTGAAGCATGATCAGTACACCCAGGAATTGACCCTGTTTCCCAACGATATCATGACCGTTGAGGTGACCGGCCGGATCGACGACGCGCTAGAAAAACGCGTCGAGCTGCACATGCACACCAAACTCAGCGCCATGGATGCGGTCAGCACCACGGAGGAGCTCAT
>CALMWJ010000148.1 GCA_937873525.1 uncultured Peptococcaceae bacterium
AGCTCATAAGCGGTAGTTACAAAATCGTTGACCACCAGCACTTCTGAGTGGGGGGGGATCTGAAGCAATCGATACAGATTGCTTGGATCGATTGAGCGTCGTGCAATGATGTATTTGCTTTGCGGATGAAGATGGGGCAGGATCAAATGGGTAAAGGACCGCGCAGTGATCAGGAAGAGATCATCTTTTGACAATGCCTGAGAGGCGAGTGCCTTATAGCAATAACCTTTTATACAAAACTGGCTGCCTATGATGGGGCTCAGGATTTCACAGACCGTACGGGCTGCTTTTTCACTGGAGGAGATGACGGTCAGATTGAAATTCATAGAGAAACCTCCTTGCATCTGGCCTGAGCCAGGTTAATTATGCAACCTGGTTGTAACCAGTCTGCTTTGACTGTACCATAAAAAAGCACGAAAAGCGAGAGCCGGGAGCGGCGGAATGACGGGAAATCGAATAAATACTGGGCGGAATCGAATGAAAACCCCGCGAAGGTCGTTGGCATATAAATTGCTTAAATAAGTATTGACCAAGGATTGGAAGGAGGTGAAAATGATTAGGACTGTAATAAAAAATGGCTTGGTTGTGGACCCGGCGAATCGAATATGCTCAAAATTGGATGTTGCGATTGAAGAAGGGAAGATTGCCGAGATATCTTCAAGTTCCCTTTCGGGCGAAAACAGCATCGATGCCCAAGGCTTGGTGGTTGCCCCGGGCTTTGTGGATCTCCATATGCACGAAGACCCATACAATGCCTTGGAGGACCGCTTTGAATTCGACGTTCTTGAATGCATGCTGCGAATGGGGGTCACCACAGCCATTGGCGGAAATTGCGGCATCGGGCCGGAAAAACCGGATGTGTACCTGGATGCGGCAGACCGGCTGGGCTTGCCTGTGAACCTTGGATTGCTCGTGCCTCATGGCAGCTTGAGGGCTTTGGTTGAACTGAAGGACCGCTACCAAGAGGCGCCTTTGCACAAAATCGAAGCCATGGCTCGCTTAGCCGAAGGCTTTCTGGACTCGGGATGCTTGGGGATATCCTACGGCATTCGCTATATTCCGGGTTTGAACGATCTCGAGATGTCCTCGATCAACCGAGCGGCCTACAGAAGCCAAAAACTGGTGGCTGCGCATATTCGCGATGATGCTGCTGCGGTCATTGCGGCGGCAAAGGAGTTCATTCAAAGCGGCGTCGAGGCCGGTGTGCCGATCCAAATTTCTCATATTGGAAGCATGGGAGCCTATGGACAAATGGCGGAGCTGTTGGCAATGATGGATTCCTATCGTGCAAATGGATTGGATATTGCTGCCGATTGTTATCCGTATATCGCGTTCAGCACGGCCATCGGTTCAGCGACCTTTGACGAAGGATTCATAGCCCGCTATGGCGGGGATTATGACCGCATTGAAGTCGCAGAAGGGGAATTCAAGGGACAACGACTCAATGAGGCGTTGTATCGTGAACTGCGTGCGAAGCATCCTGAAACCCTGTTGATCGGCCATGTTATGAATGAAGCGGAGGTCGACCTGGCCCTGAATCACCCCAATGTGATCATGGCCAGTGATGGCATCTTAAACAAGTCCCAGGGACATCCAAGAGCCGCAGGTTCTTTCCCGCGTTTTATCAGGAAATATGTGTATGAGAAGCGTCAGATGGGGCTGTGTGAGGCCATCGCAAAGATGACGTGCCAGCCGGCGCAACGGATCGGAATTCGCAAAGGAACGTTAAGCATCGGAGCGGATGCGGATGTCACGATGTTCGATTGCACTGGAATTTGCGACGAAGCCAGCTTCAGCGAGCCTACGCTATCTCCTAAAGGGATTCGGGCCGTTTGGATTGGCGGAGAACTGGCCATGATGGATGGACGAATCATCAAAGGCAATCTTGGGAAGTCGATTCGAAAATAGAAGCGTATTATGAACGGAGGACAATATTTATGGAATTTGGCATTATGTCCCTCTTGCCGCCCTTGCTGGCGATCCTGTTGGCTCTTATATTAAAAAATGTTTTCGTGGCCTTATTTTCCGGTGTGTTTCTCGGTTATATCATTCTGGCTGATTGGAATATTTTTAAAGGCTTCAATGACACGCTGTATGCCTTTGTAAAAGTCTTTGAAAGCAACTCCAATACCATCGTTATTATTGTTTGTGCTCTGTTGGGCGGCCTGACGCTGGTGATGGAAAAATCCGGCGGCATCAACGGATTTGTAGATTTAATGACCAAAAAGAAATCCTTGATCAAATCAAAACGGGGATCTTTGATTTTTACCTGGCTGCTTGGCGTCCTTGTGTTCACCTCGGGAACGGTAAGCTGCCTGATTACCGGTGCGGTGAGTCATCCCTTGAATGATGCGATGAAAGTATCGCGAGAAAAACAAGCCTTTTTTGTTCATAGCACATCCACGCCGGTTTGTGTGCTCTTGCCGCTCAGCGGTTGGGGTGCGTTTATGATCGGCTTGCTGGAGGCCCAGGGAATCAGCAATGCGCCTACGGTTTTGATGCAATCGATCCCGTTTAATTTCTATTGTATTATTGCGGTTGTGGTTTTGCTGATCATTGCGATTACCGGCAAAGATTTCGGTGCCATGAAATTGGCTGAGGAATATGCCGATAAACATGGGTTTGCGAATGAAGGCGAGAGCCATGTTGAAGCGGCAGGAATCAAAGCCTCCAATGCAATCAACATGTTAGCGCCCCTTGGGACAATGATCGTCGTCATTATTGCCGTTATGGCCATCACAGGCCAGGGCAATCTGCTGAAGGGCAGCGGTTATGCCGGGATTCTTTGGGGAGTGGCTTTATCCTTATTGGTTTCAGGAGGTTTATACATCAAGCAGAAGATCTATACCTTCGACGGTTTTGTCAATGATGTATTCCAAGGCGTGGGGAATATTTTCCCGGTTGTCAGCATCCTGATTTTTGCTTTCTCCATGGGCGCTGTGGTGAAGATGCTGGACACAGGAAATTATTTAGCATCTCTCTTTTCAGGCTTCTTGAGTCCGGCGATCCTGGCGGCCCTGGTTTTCGTGATCGCAGCCTTAATCTCTTTTGCGACCGGAACCTCCATGGGTACTCATGCCGTGATGATGCCGCTGGCGATGCCCTTGGCCATGGCCATGGGCAGCAATATTCCGATGATTGCTGCGGCAGTGTTTGGCGGAGGCATTTTTGGGGACCATGCATCCCCGATTTCGGATACCACGGCCTTGTCTTCGGCCACGACGAACTGTGATCCAATGAAGCACATCAAAACCCAGCTGCCCTATTGTCTTACATTTGCTGCGGCGACGGTGATTTTGT
>CALMWJ010000149.1 GCA_937873525.1 uncultured Peptococcaceae bacterium
ACGGTTAAAAACTTTTTAAGCCTGGCCGCTCAAGGCTACTATGAGGGGTTATGCTTTCACCGGGTGATTCCCGGGTTCATGATCCAAGGTGGGTGTCCCGACGGAGACGGCACCGGCGGACCCGATTATAAGATCAAAGGCGAGTTCGCGGCCAATGGCTTCGACAATCCCCTGAAACACAGCCGCGGCGTGATTTCCATGGCCCGCGGCATGGATCCCAATTCAGCGGGCAGCCAATTCTTCATCATGGTGGCGGATGCGCCGCATCTGAACGGGGAATATGCTGCCTTCGGAAAAGTGGTTTCCGGCATGGAAACGGTGGATGCCATCGTCAATGCGGATCGGTTTTTTGATGACCGCCCCTTGGTGCGTATGAATATGAAACGGGTAACGGCTGAGACGTTCGGTGTGGAATACGAGGAACCGGAAGTCATGCCCTTGTTTTAGGCCTCGGCACAACGCGGCCATCCTGGAAATGAAAAGGACAGACCGGCATGACACGTTCAAAAGCTCCATGCAACCGAACCATAACCCTTGAACACGATGAAAAGCCGGGCCTGGAGGCCCGGCTGCTTACAATCCAAAAGAATACGGAGCTGCAGGAGGTTACCGGCCGGGTGCTCCATCAGAAGATGGAGGAGGCCGCGGGCTTTTTGCCGAAAGCCAGTGTGGATCTGCTGTTCCTGGATCCGCCCTACAACCTGAACCGCCAATTCGGTAAGGAAAGCTTCCGCAAATGCTCGGCAGAAAGCTACAGCCGCCAATTTGAGGCGTGGCTGCAACCCTTGCTGCCCTTGCTGAAACCAACGGCAAGCATCTATGTCTGTGCCGACTGGCAGACCAGCAGCAGCATCGATGAGGTGCTGGCAAAATACTTCCTGATCCGCAACCGGATCACCTGGGAACGGGAAAAAGGCCGGGGTGCCCTGCGAAATTGGAAAAACGCATCGGAGGACATCTGGTTCTGCACCTGCTCCGAATCGTATTGTTTTCATGTGGAACGGGTCAAATTGAAACGAAGGGTCATGGCCCCGTACCGGGACCGGGAAGGCCTTCCCAAGGACTGGACGGAAAGCAAGGAGGGCGCTTTTCGGCTGACCCATCCTTCCAACCTTTGGACGGACCTGACGGTGCCCTTCTGGTCTATGCCGGAGAACACAGGCCACCCCACCCAGAAACCGGAAAAGCTGCTGGCCAAGCTGATCCTCGCCTCCTCGGAGCCCGGCGATGTGATCCTGGATCCCTTCTGCGGATCGGGCACGGCCTTGGTGGCTGCTAAAAAGCTTGGCCGGTGCTTTGTGGGTATCGAGCAGGATCTTCAATACGCCTGCTTAGCTGAAAAGCGGCTGCGGCTGGCGGAGGTTTCAGGGGAGATCCAGGGGTACTCCGAAGGGGTTTTCTGGGAAAGGAACACCGGCATGATCAAGAAAAACAAGAAATAAAGAACCCAGCAGGATGAAGAGAAATCATGGAGGGCAATATGGGCAGCCGGATCATCGCGATGTTTATTCGAAACCACCAGGATACGGAGAACCCAAAAGTCCGCGAGCAGTATGGCAAACTGGCGGGCGCCGTTGGGATTTTTTCCAATATCGTGCTGTTTCTGATGAAGCTCAGCATCGGGGTCATGTTCAACAGCATTTCCATTATGGCGGACGCCTTCAACAACCTGACGGATTCCGCTTCCTCACTTTTAACGATGGTGGGCTTTAAGATGGCCGGGAAGCCGGCTGACAAGGAGCACCCCTTCGGCCATGCCCGCTTCGAATACATTACCGGCCTGGCCGTATCCTTCACCATCATCGTGCTGGGACTGCAGCTGGTGAAAACCTCATTCGGAAAGATCCTGCATCCCGAACCCATTGAGTTCAGCATGACCCTGGCGGCAGTGCTTCTGGCCGCCATCGGCATCAAGCTATGGCAAAGCCGCTTTAACCTATCGATCGGCCGGAGGATCCATTCGGCAGCCCTGATCGCCACCGCCGCAGACAGCCGCAATGACGTGATCGCCACTTCAGCCGTTCTGGCCAGTGCGGTGGTCAGCCGTTGGTCCGGTTTGCAGCTGGACGGCTATATGGGGCTGGCGGTTGCCCTTTTTATCATCTATTCTGGCATCAATCTGGTCAAAGAAACCTCAAGCCCTTTGCTGGGAACGGTCCCGGACAAAGAGCTTGTGGAAAAAGTCAGAAATAAAATCATGAGCTATGAGGGGATCATCGGCCACCATGATCTGATTATTCATAATTATGGGCCTGGGCGATGCTTCGCCTCCGTCCATGCGGAGGTGCCGGCTTCCCAGGACCTCATGGTGAGCCATGACATCATCGATGTGATGGAAGAGGATTTCATGAAGGATATGGGGATGTTGATGGTGGCGCACATGGACCCCATCATTACCGATGATGCGCGGACCAATCACCTGTACAAGCATGTCCAGGACATCCTGGCGGAAATTTCGCCGGAAATCATGATGCATGACTTTCGGATGGTCGTCGGACCCACCCATTCCAATCTGATTTTCGATGTGGCCATCGACTTTGATTTCCCAATGGCAGATTGTGACTTGTGCGACGAAATCGAGAAGCGGGTGCAGCAGATGAATCCTCAGTGCCACACGGTGGTCAAGGTGGACCGCAGCTTTGTCTGAAGAAGTCAGGAAGTTTTTTGGGAGGTGCTGGGATCATAGGGTTCCACGTGGATGATGGCGTGGACTTCACGGTCAAATGCCTCTCTTAGCCGGGCATTGATCCGCAGAACCAGGTCCCTGGAGGCATCCACGGTGATGCTGCCGTCGATTTTGATATGCATATCCATATGGATGTCATCCTCCCGGCCCCGGCTGCGGATACGGTGGACGTCCTTGACTTCGGGGAATTCCATAACGATGCGCTGAATCATTTCTTTATCCAGCATGGCCTTGTCCACCAGAACACCCATGGTGTCCGTAAAAACTTCATAGGCAGCATGGAAAATGAAACCGGCCACCACCAGGGAAGCAATGGGGTCGATGATGGGAGGAAGCCCCAGCTTCAGTCCAGCCAAGGTCACCAAGACGCCGATCGAAACAAAAATATCGGAGCGGGTATGGAGGGAGTCAGAGATCAGGATCTGACTGAAGTACTTCTTGCCGGCTCTGTTTTCATAAGTGCTGACAAAGATATTGACGCCGATGGTAAAAACCATGGCGATGATGCTTTCCATGGTCACATTGGGGGTCACCGGATGGATAAAATTCTGGATGGCGCTGTACACCACTTTGACGCCGACCCCCAGAAGCATGGCGCCGATGAACATGCCG
>CALMWJ010000150.1 GCA_937873525.1 uncultured Peptococcaceae bacterium
GGGCAAGCAGGATGGCCTGAAACAGCAATACAATCAAGCCAAGAACGCTCATCGCCGTGGGTCCGAACAGAATCGCCCCGAAGCCAACCCCGGTCGGGTGAGAGCAGCTGCCAGTCACCGAAGGTATTTTCAATGCTGAAAGAACAAAAACAAATGCGCCGGCCATCGCCAACAGCATTTTGGCCCTGGGATTCTCGCGAATGGTTTTCTTAATCGAAAAAAAGCCTGCCAACACAAAGGGGATCGCTAAAACGCCCCAGGCAACAGCCCAGCTCGGCGGAAGAAAGCCTTCCATGATGTGCATGGCATAAACCGGCTGCGGAAGCAGCGCAAACATAAGAAACAATCCGATCATCCAGATTTTCTTTTTTGACATGAGTTACCATCCTTTCCGAATAAAAAATAGACCTCTCGACGTCAATCGCCAAGAGGTCATGTATATCCGGAAAAACACAGTGAAGACATACAAAGCACCCCCTATCGCTCGTAGAGTTAATGGTGTCAATGACTCAGGCAGGTCTTCTGGCTCAAGCATCAGCATTCTCCAAACCTTCCCGGTTTCCCAGTGGCATCGATGGAGAACTCCACTCTTACAGCGGCGGGACCGCGTGGGATTTTACCCAACTTCCCTTTTCACTGCTTTGCGTTCTTGCAAAATCAGCACCTGATCATATGGATTCAGTTGTCAAACTTCCACGTATCTATTGTACCCTTGGGTGAAATTTGCCGTTATAAAAATTTCGCTTGGTTTTATAATTCTCATGAGATGAAAGGAAACGCCTTCTTGTCAGTCCAGGAATGCTTGTTCAATATGCTGGAGATAGATTTCCCGGAATGCCGGATTTTCCCCCAAGCCATGCAGATAGGTCTGAACTTCATAGCCCTCCTTTTCGAGGATCGTTTTCCAGGATGCCTCATGATCGCCGGCCAGATCATGATGGACGTGCTCGCCGGCAACCAGCATGAAGGGCATCAAAACCACCTTCTTGGTCCCGGCAGCCTTGAGTTTTGGAAGGACGTCCTCAAAGGCAGGATACCCCTCCACCGTGCCTACAAAAACATCGGGCGCTTCATCCATCAGCATAAGCT
>CALMWJ010000151.1 GCA_937873525.1 uncultured Peptococcaceae bacterium
TGCATAGGGCGAGAATCATAATCCGGGAAAGGGCATTGAGTGCTGAAAGCTCAAAGCTCAAAAACTCAGGCCTCAGGTTTCAGCCCTCATCCCTTCTTTAAAAATCTTTTCCTTGACGTAAGAAATATATGAGTTATAAAAACTACCTTGCATCACCAAGCACCACAAGATATTCATCAAGCCGTTTTTTGGTCCAGAAAATACAGCGAAACCGGTTGACCCGCTTATATGGCATGAGGGTTTTCGCCCGTCGAAGCTGTGGATGGATACCGATCATGCACCCGGAGACTGTAAACTTTTACAATGCACACGCGGAAATGCTGGCCGACAGGTACGAAAAGGCTGATATGGCTGACCTTCATCGTATCTTGCGTCGTTGGCTGCCGTCCGGTGGCCGGATTCTGGAGATCGGTTGCGGATGCGGTCGCGAAGCTGCATTTATGGCCTCGTTAGGCTGCGATGTTGTGGCAACGGATGCCAGCGACAGAATGCTCCAGCAAGCGAATAAAAATATTAATGCCCATGCTTTGCCTGCCGCCGTGACATTTGCCGAAGCAGCTTTCCCCGTTGCACCGGATCATCCATTACTGAAGCAACGTTTTGATGCCATTATTGCCGTGGCGGTTCTCATGCATATCCCGGATCATGAACTGTTTGAGTTCGCATATCAAATCCGGAATATGCTCAAAAATAAGGCTGTTTTTATCTGTTCTTTCTGCGCAGAATGTGAATCAACGTCAAACGACCCTCGTTACTTTGTCAGTCGAGAAAGTGCCGAGGTCCATCTGCTTTTCGAGCGACTTGGCTTTCGTCTGCTTGCCGCTGAGACCACTGATGACGGCATGGGGCGTAAAAAGGTGTGGACAACGCTGATCTTTTCCTCCGAAGGCGGATTTGGAACACGTCCGATTGATCAGATCGAATCCATTATAAACCGCGACAAAAAATCAGCTACCTACAAGCTGGCCTTGTTGCGTTCCTTGTGTGAGATAGCGCAGACTTCGTTTCATCACGCCCGTTATGCACCAGGAGAACGTGTCAGTATTCCGCTGGGGTTGGTTGTTGAAAAATGGCTTTATTATTACTGGCCGCTTGTCGACACGCCGCTTAACTTGCCGGAAATGCGAGTTGGCAGACGTGCCAGGGGAATTGCTTTCCGTTCGTTGCTCTTGCAACTGGTGAACTCATGCAAGCCAGGCGGACTGGACGCTTTTTTCGCATTGTTCCAAAGTGGGCGGCTGAGTGATTCACAGGCTGATCTGCTTAAGCAAGTGATCAACATGATTGCCGACACGGTCATCAAAGGGCCGGTTACATATTCCGGCGGCTCCATAGAAGACATTCCCCGTGTGTTTGCCTGCGAGGGTGCAATCAGAATGCAAAAATGCCGTACCCCGTTGGATTTGATCCACGGACTCGGCCGCATTTCTTTTCCGGCTGGCTTGTGGCACGAAATGTGTCTGGTCGGTCATTGGATTGGCGAGGCGATTGTCATGCGCTGGGCGGAACTGAGCCACGAGTTTGCCAAGCATGAAGTTTCGATTCCAGATGTGCTTGCACGCCTGATCATTCGCCCTGAAGCCCAGCGCAATGTCTCGCAGGCCAAAGAAATTTACGTGGGACATTCGGATTTAGCCTGTGTCTGGAGCGGAAAGCCATTGATTTCATCGCGCTTTGACGTGGACCATGTGATTCCCTTTGCGCTGTGGCACAATAACGATCTGTGGAATCTTATGCCCACCCATCCAACAATAAACAATCAAAAACGCGATAAGATTGTTGATCGAGAAACTCTGCATGCAAGCAGAGATCGGATCGTGCACTATTGGCGTATGGCGTTTCAAGAATCACCTTACCGGTTCGGCGCCGAGGTTGGACGCACACTCTTGGGTGGAGACTTCTCGCGCGGCAATTGGGAGATTCCCGCTTTTTCCGCGCTTTCGGAAGCCGTTGAGACGGTCGCCCTCCAGCGAGGGGTTGTGCGCTGGAATGCAGCTCTATAATGATTTGTTTCGAATGATGAAAGTGCATGATTCGGCATTTTGGTCCGGCTCAAATGACTGGGCGCTTTCGCGAGAAGATGATTCATAAGAAAACTGGCAGGATAGAACCCGGAATATTCTTGACGGTGTTTTTCTTGATTCTATTATGGCGGATGTGCCGGAGTCGTGTGCTGAGTGACCACATAGTAAAAGACGGAGAGAAGTTCTTTTATGGCAAAGGCTATTCTAATAACCAAGGTGGACCCAACCTACGATGATCTTCCGGAGGAGCGTTACCATTTTCCCCATACCTATTTAGGACAAATGCAAAAAGCCGTAGGGGATTGGATAATATATTACGAACCTCGTCGGACTTCCGGCGATTTATCAAGCAGCGGTGGGCGGCAATCATATTTTGCCACTGCCCGTTTATTGCGTATTGAGCGAGATCATGTCCACGAGAATCATTATTACGCCTTTGTTTCAGATTACCTTGAATTTGACCAACCAGTTCCTTTCAAAGAAGGGCAAC
>CALMWJ010000152.1 GCA_937873525.1 uncultured Peptococcaceae bacterium
TCTATCGGGGGCCAAGCCCGGAAGACAGGAAGCCGTTGGAATCCCACAATGAGCACATGACCATGACAGGCCGTATTACGAACAACAACACCGGCTCCGAAATGATGAATGTGGTGGAGATGACGGAGATTCTGGCCCTCTTTACCGGCCAGATGGAGATCATGAAGGGCGGCGACTTGCTGGTCGGCACCGCCGGACCGGATGTTTCCGTGGGAATCGGCATGGTGGTGCGTGAGCGCCGCGGACGGATTTTCGGCTGGAACTATGGTGCGGGTAAAACAGCCCACAATTCAGGGATCTACGCCAAGACCGTCAAAAGTGACTATCCAGCGATAGCGGCAGATAAAAAAATTGTTGCCGAATACACGTTGCGTGCTTTGGATATCGGGATGGTACCGGGCTTGCACCTCGGATGTTCCCCTGTGGTGCTGAGCATCGCCAAGGCTTATGGCAAACCCATCGCCTTGGACAACATCGAAGAGGCCGCCTGGGTCGAGCTTGAGAGCATCGGCATCACCCGTGAAAAGCTTTCTGCCCCCACAAAGCCCATGCGCCGCGAAGAGATCCTTGCCCATGCGGATGAGATCCTGCCAGGCATGGAAACCGCCAAGAAGTACAAAGCCTCCGAGATCTGCCATATCCGCTACGCAGAAAATCAAGGCTGACAGCCTTGGGAGGAAAACTATGAATCAGGCATTCATCATCGTCCACGCGGACAAATCCGTCATGAGGATTTCCGGGATCCAGGTCAAGGGCCTCAACACGCAGAAGCTTGAGCGGATCTTAACCGACAAGCTTCAGGCTTTGGTGCGTGTGATTGGCGTCACCGGCTCTGAAATCGAAATGGACGTATATGATATCGAACCGGACCATGTCATCCGAAATGAAAAGGGACTGATCGAGGTCCTGTCTCTGGCAGAGGGAATCACCGCCTCCGATGTGACGAAAATCTCATGCAGCGAGAAAATCGTGGAAGTGGAATTCGACAGGATCCCTGACCAGCCGATTTCTGCCTGTGCAAGGGAAAAGTGGATCAAGCGCAGCTTTTAAAAATGCTTTTTCAATGCACCAAAGGTATCCCCCCAGGCTTCATGCCGGGGGGTTATTTGTTTAGATTATGGAGTTTTGTGCTGCCGGACCATGGTCCAAGGCGCTTTCAACAGAATGGATTGACTTGTTGCATCCTATTGAATATCATGATTATCAAGAAAGCAATGGTCACATCAACGTTTTCCTTATCTCGCAAACCCATCTGGATTTATTTGTTAACCGATCAACGATGTTTAAAAGCTCAACGCTGCAGGAATTTTGTGCTCAGCATAGGAAAGGGATCTCTGAAATCCATTGGAATCCGCAGGAAGGAGAAAGATCGTGTCGGAATTTTTAAGGGCATACTGCCATACCCCATCCGAAGAAGAGTTGGATTCTTCACTCTATATTACCTGGGCAGGCCATATCACCTGGGAAGGCTTCCTGAAGTCTCTGCCGGAACAGCTGATTGCCTCAAGGATTCTTGACAACTACAAGATCGTTCTGGTCATCAAAGGCAAAGGCCGCTTAGAACTGGATGGCAGGGAATTCCATATCCAGTCTGGCGATTTGTTTGTTCTTTTTCCTGGTGTGACTCATTTTTTTCATGCTGATCCTGAGGATCCATGGGAGTTTCTTTGGGTCTCGTTTAATGGCAAAGCCTGTGCCGGCATCATGGATTCAATCATGATCGACCGTGAACATCCTATGATTCATGCCGCTTCATCTAACCTTATCATTCAGCTTCTTACAAATATCATTTTTGATCTGGAAAATGAATCGAATGATTATGCGTTGAAAGCGACTGGTTTTCTTTATATCTTTTTCTCAGAGCTTGTTCCATTTACGAAAAAGATCAATGAGCAGCGCATCATCAAAACCAAAGAGGATTCCATTAAAAGAGCGCTAGCCTACATCGATGTGAATTACCATCAAGAGATTGATGTGGACACCCTTGCCCATCATGCCCATTTCAGCAGATCCCATTTTTCCAGGCTATTTAAAAAGGAAGTCAAGCTATCGATCCCGGAGTACTTGAATATCGTGCGGATCCAAAAAGCAAAAACCTTGTTGACCGGAACGGATTTGAGCGTCAGCGAGGTTGCACGATCGGTCGGATTTAAGGATCCGTTCTATTTCTCGAAGATTTTCAAAGAAATTGAAGGACAATCCCCTTCTTTGTACAAGGTCATGGGTTTGTCGACCCGAAACAAACCGCAGCCTTATGGAGGCTCCCTTTAAGGTCTATCCTCCCGATTTGTCGCGCCAAGGATCCTTAAAACAAATTAGCCTATGTTTAGCATGGTTTTTTATGGTATATTTATTCTGTAATGCGATTGCATGAGGTGACGTATGAATCTAATCTACAATTCTCTCAGCACATACGTAAATATGATCATTATTTTCTTTGAATTTACCGGTGTAACCGTGATGCTGATCGCCGGTCTCAAGGGCGCTCATGATTTTTTCATCAAAAAATGTCCGGAAACCCGCCTCAACCTTGCCAAAGGGATGGCAATCGCGCTTGAATTCAAAATGGGCGGTGAGATCCTTAGAACCACCATTGCCCATGATTTGACGGAAATCGTTTTCATCGGCGGCATTATTCTTCTTCGAGCCGCTCTGGCGCTGTTGATCCATTGGGAAATCAAAAATGAGGAAGCCCGTTCCGTTGCGTGCAAGTAACTTCCCAAGATTTTATCGGAACCTTCTGGAGAGCCTGCCATCGACCAAGGCAGGCTGCCGACTAAGAAATATTGTATGCTGCTTTGGATTGGACGACAAAAAAATAACCGCGTTTTGCGCGGTTATTTTTCTTGGAAACGATCGCATTGGGTCCAATGCCTTACGCCTCGGTTTCGTCCTCAGTTTCGTCTTGGGCATCTGCTTTGCCGGGCTTTCCAGCATCTTTGGGCTTTCCGGCGTCCTCAGGTTTACCGATCGTCGCAGGCTTCCCGGTATCTTCGGGCTTTCCTGCATCCTCAGGTTTGCCTTCGTCCTCTTGATTGGCAGCTTCGCCTTCTTCGTATGCTTTTTCTGCATCGTCTTTCGCCGCTTCAAGGCGGTCTTTTTCAGCTTCAAGGCGGTCTTTTTCAGCTTCAGCTTCCTGCAACGCCTCGAACGCAGCAGCGATCGCTTCATTATCTCCTGACTGCAAAGCCGCCTGATAGGCTTTTCGTGCGTCCTGGAATGCTTCGATTGCATCCATAAAATCGCCCTTGGCTGATAAAAATTCCTCAAAGGCTTCCTTCAACACGTCATCTTCAATGGCTGCTACATGAGCCATGATACGTTCGGTTTGATGTCCGAAGTCTTCCTCGATCATCCGTTTGCTTTCCATAAACT
>CALMWJ010000153.1 GCA_937873525.1 uncultured Peptococcaceae bacterium
AAAAATGGCAAAGCGTTGGGCGGCGCCCCTGTAGGCTGGGGCGCCGCGACATTGCCGCCCCAAAGGGTCTGGGATAAACTATAAATAATCAGAAAAATCAAAAAACACTTGTCGCAGATTCGATCCGAATGGTATAATCGAAATGCCCCCCTCGAGAGGGGGAGAAGCATGTCTCCTGGTGTTGATGCCCTGATTGCCGAATCGTCAGGGCAAATCCGAGGGATGAATGAAGAAAGGGGAGGATTCCATTGGACAGTGAAGCCAGCAGCCATCCATTGAGTCTGTGGTTTGCCATCCTCCTTTCGATAGGCCGTTTGTTCTGCAATTCCGGCATGACCTAACTCAAGAAGGAACAAACAGCAGGCAACCGGCTCAACCTTATGGATCCACTGAGCCCGCAAGGGCGTGCCGGGATCTGTGCTGCGGCAAAACCATCCGGATGCCATCCGCGACGGGGCGGTATGGAGAAGGTGCGATGATCCATGAGCAGCGAGTGAAAGGGATCGCTGTACATATACATTTTTGATATAGATGTTCAAGCGCATCATCATGCTTGACCGGACGGGGGTTTGAAAAAGCCCCCGTCATTCAATTTTCGGACAAGGATCCACCTTATTCATGGTATAATCACTTTGTTTGGGTGAAAAAGCGGGCAAAGGGCTTGACACGCCAGGCCAGGTATATTAAAATCTTCATGTTATACGATTATAATGAACCCACCAGCCCCGGTGCGCGATTATAATTGACGTATGTTTTAGGAGGGAATTTTTGTGAACACCTTCATGGCGAAACCCGCAGAAATTCAGCGCAAATGGTATGTCCTGGACGCTGAAGGCAAGACCTTAGGTGCTTTGGCGGTTGAAGCAGCGGTGCTGCTCCGCGGAAAGCATAAACCCATCTATACACCCAATGTGGATACCGGCGATTTCGTGATTGTGATCAATGCCGAAAAAGTCCACTTGACCGGCAAAAAAAGAGAACAAAAAGAGTACATCACCCACTCCCGCTATCCCGGCGGATTAAAGCGGGTCAGCTATGGCATCCTTCTTCAGACGAAACCTGAAAAGGCAATCGAGCACGCCATCAAAGGCATGCTCCCCAAAAACAAACTCGGCGACCAGATGTACCGCAAGCTTAAAGTATATAAGGGAGCGAGCCATCCCCACCAGGCCCAGAAGCCCGAAGCCTGGGAAATCAGAGGATAGAGAAAGGAGGAAATTGAAGAATGGCTAATTTATTACAGTACAGAGGCACCGGCCGTCGGAAAACCTCCGTGGCTCAGGTCCGTTTAATTCCCGGTGAAGGCAAGGTCGTGATCAACGAACGCCCCCTTGCAGAGTATTTCGGGAAAAAGACCCTGGAAATGGTCGCAAAGCAGCCCCTGGTCCTGACCAAGACCGAAGGTCGCTATGACGTGGTTGCCAATGTCAGAGGCGGCGGCATCACCGGCCAGGCCGGCGCGATCCGCTTGGGCATTGCAAGAGCTTTGCTGAAGGCCGACATTGAAATGCGTCCTGCTCTGAAAAAAGCAGGTTTCCTGACTCGCGATCCCCGCATGAAGGAACGTAAGAAATACGGCTTGAAAGGCGCTCGCCGCGCACCCCAGTTCTCCAAACGTTAGGAATTCAGGATCTCATCAGATCATCCAGCCCCGCAGGCTTATGCCGGCGGGGTTTTTCTGTTCTTGAAGACGTGCAGTTTCGTTGGCCGATGACAATGGAAAAAAAATTAAAAGAAAATGTTATAAATGCAAAAGATTTGCAGAATGTAAATACGGCCAAACCGGAAAAATGGTATGATTTTACAATCAATCCGGAGCAGGCAGGTTTTACGATGGAGAAATTTGCGGACTTGTATGACCAATATTATGACAAGGTGTTTCAGATGAGCCTGAGCCATGTCCATGACCGGGAACTGGCCCTGGATATGGTCCAAGAGGCGTTTCTGCGGGCGTATGAACGGCAGAAGACCCTTCGGGATGAAGGCTGCTTCCTGCCTTGGGTGCGAGCGATCGCCATGAACATGATCCGTAACTGGGCCTCCCGGGAGAAGCATCGTTATGTGCCCTTGTCCGAGCTGGCCGAATCCTATTGCTGTTTCGAAGAAAACCGGTGCGATACGGTTACTCAGCAGATCGAAAGGTCTGAGATTCGCAGCGCGTTGATCCGGATGCCCTATTCAGCCCAGCAATTGCTCCTTATGCGCTATTACTATGACTTATCGGAAAAAGAGATTGCAGAAATTCTGGGCGTGCGTCAGGGAACTGTGAAATCAAAGCTGTACCGGGCCCGGCACTTGCTCGGACAGGTGCTGGAAAAAGGCATTTCTCCCCAAAAAGACAGGAACTTTTTGCCTTTGACTGTGTCTTATGGATATGAGGCAGGAGAAAACAGGGGGGATGGGCGTGAGCTTCAGACGGAAGAAATT
>CALMWJ010000154.1 GCA_937873525.1 uncultured Peptococcaceae bacterium
ACGGCCCATACCGGGAGTACAGCATTGATTCCTGCCTGTTGGAATTCAAGCACACATCCAATAAAGACATTACCGGCATTTCCTATAAATCCGCCCTTGTGATTCAAGCACTGAAGGCATTGGGTGAGCATAACATCACAAACGATATGATCAGAAAGCTGAAGAAAGCACTGTCCGAAAACGAAAAAACTGCACTTCTACAGGAAACACAGTTCGGCACAGTCTGGATTTTTGAAATTGTGAAGAACATCTGCCGTCAGGAGGAAACATAATGAAGAGAATTGGCGGATTGCCGACCGCAGAACGAGAAATTATGCTTCGCAATACAGCCGCCAAGTGTGGCATGAGTGACGGGATCGTGGAAAAGGACTTTTGGGTCTGCTGGACGCTGGACTATCTGTTCCACGCCTGCCCGTGGGCGGACCATCTGGCCTTCAAGGGTGGCACCAGCCTGTCCAAGTGCTTCGGTCTGATACAGCGGTTCTCTGAGGACATCGACATCATTCTGGACTGGCGGTTGTTGGGCTATGAGAAGGGTGAGCCTTGGGGTGAACGCAGCCGCACCAGTCAGGACAAGATCAACAAAGAAGCCAACGCCAAAACCGAAGCCTTTTTGAGAGATGCTTTTCTCCCGAGATTGCAAGCGGATTTTGCCGAGGTGCTTCAGTTTGAGTTTTCCCTTTTTATTGATGGATCCGATCCCCAGACTGTGTGCTTTGCCTATCCCCGCATTTTCGGTGAAAACTCAATCCTGCCGGTGGTTCGCATGGAAATCGGCGCGCTGGCGGCGTGGACGCCAGTGCAGGATGCTGTGGTGACCTCTTATGCTGCGCAGCAGTATCCTCAAGTGTTCGAGCAGCCATCGACGCATCTTCTGACCGTTGCCCCGGAACGCACCTTTTGGGAAAAAGTGACCATTCTGCACAAGGAGGCCTTCCGCACAAACGGAAAACTTTCGCCTCGCTATTCCCGGCATTACTATGACCTGTTCTGCATGGCAAGCTCACCAGTCAAGGAAGCGGCCCTTACCGACCTTGATTTACTGGAGCGTGTTGTGCAGTTCAAGGATCGTTTTTATCCGGCGGGCTCCGCTCATTATGGGCTGGCAAAGCCTGGCACGATGCGTTTGATGCCCCCGAAGGATTGTGTAGTGCATCTGGAGAAGGACTATGCGCATATGCAGAATATGCTCTTTGGCGCAAAACCGACCTTCAATGAAATCATGGATTGTATGAAGCATCTGGAGAAGGAAATCAATGAGCTTTGATGGTTAGTCATCATGCCGTGATAGGGTTAGGTATCAATGGTTCAACACGCTGCAATTTCAAACTAATTTCACGTGAAGGTCCTGCATCAGATTCGGAATTTCCATCATATTTACCTAGAAATGCACGTCTTGTATCAAAAACCGGCTGCCACAATGCGGACAGCCGGTTTTTTATTTGCTCAATATTTGAATATCCCATCACAAGATAAAATCCGTGGAAATGAAGTTGGACAGGTCCTCCTTCAAAATCGTCTTGAGAATGCCCTTGTTCAATTCATTCTCCTTCGCCGCCACCACTGTCCGGATGGTGAAGGCCCGCAGGGCATCCGTCACCGACAGGGTGCCCTCCGCCGAATCCTTGCGCCCGTTGAAGGGGAAGGTATCCGGTCCCCGCTGGCATTGGCTGTTGATGTTCACCCGGCACACCTGGTTCACCAGCTGGTCCACCAGGGTGGCGATGATCTGCGGATCCGAGCCAAAGATGCTTGCCTGCTGGCCGTAATTGGAGTTGATGATGTACTGCAGCGGCTCCTGGATCTCGTCGAAGGCTACAATAGGGATCACCGGGCCGAACTGCTCCTCATGATAGATTTTCATTTGGGCATTGACCGGATAAAGCACCGCCGGATAGACAAAGCTTTCCCGGACCTCTCCGCCATGGGCATTGATGACCTGCGCGCCGTGGCTCACCGCATCCTGGATCAGCTCCGTCAGATAGGCCGGCTTCGTGTCCTCCGGCAAGGGCGTGATCTGGACCCCCGCTTCCCAGGGCAGTCCAAACTTCAGCGCTTGGATGCCCGCACACAGCCGGGCGTTGAATTCCTCAAGGATGCTTCGATGGACGTACAAAATCTTCAACGCGGTGCAGCGCTGCCCGTTGAAGGTCAGGGCACCCAGGATCGTTTCCCGGACAGCCAGCTCCAGATCCGCATCCTCCAGGACAATGGCTGGGTTCTTAGCCTCAAGTCCCAGGATGCAGCGGAACCGATGGGGTTTCGGGTGCTGGTGCTTCAAGGTGTCTGCCGCCCGGCTGGTGCCGATGAAAGCCAGGCAGTCCACTTTTCCCGACTGCACCAGAGGCCCTGCCACGTTGACGCCCCGGCCGTAGACCGTGTTGACCACACCCTTGGGAAAGGCCTTCTGAAAAGCCTTCAGGATGGGGTAATGCAGCAGCACCC
>CALMWJ010000155.1 GCA_937873525.1 uncultured Peptococcaceae bacterium
CGGAGTCTTCAGCGGACCGGATCGTGTGACTGCCGAATTTTATGATACGCGAGGGAATAAAGCCGGTGAGGCTGAACTGGTAAGGACCGGTGGAACTGGCGGCATTGGGCAGGGGATATGGGAACTTCCGGAAACCCTCCGTCAAATGAAGGATGGAACGGTGGTCAGACAGAGAAAACATTTCACCCAGCCGGAAATTCCAGACGGAGATTACATAGTCCTTATTAAAGCCACCGGCGCCGGCCGGCACGGGCTTTTCTGCTGCAGCACTCAAAAGGTGCGCATCTTCGGCAGTATGTATGACGACCAATACGGCCGGACGGACCGAGCCATCAAGGATTGATCTGCCTCCGGACATCATCGGAGGCCGCGGAGATGCGCCGGGAAAGGGATCTTTCAACCGTATATCAACGAAAAACAAATTGTGGTATAATGTGCGCATACGGTTTAAAATGTTGAATAATTTGCCTATGAGCCAACCGTTGAAGCAGGGGAGACTGACATGAGCGTAATGACAGACGACAAAAAAATCGCATTGCTGATCGATGCGGACAATGTATCCGAGAAATATCTCTTTGGGATCATCGCGGAAGTATCAAAATTCGGAACGCCGACCTATAAGCGTATTTACGGTGATTGGACGAAACCTCAATTGGCGCCGTGGAAGGCGTCCTTGCTGGCGTACTCCATCACACCGATCCAGCAGTACGGTTATACCACCGGTAAAAATGCCACGGATTCCGCCATGATCATTGATGCCATGGACATCCTGTATACCGGCAACGTCGATGGCTTCTGCCTGGTGTCCAGCGACAGCGACTTCACCCGGCTTGCTTCACGATTGCGGGAGTCCGGCAAATTCGTGCTGGGCATGGGAGAAAAAAAGACACCGAATCCATTTAAAGTGGCCTGCGAAGTGTTTCGTTATCTGGAAGTGCTTGACACTAAGGAAAAGGCTGAGGAGTCTCCGGCTTCTGCCCAGCAGCAGCCGGAGGTCTATCAGTCGGGCTCGGAAAAGCTGGACACTGTGGTGACCGGACTGCCGGAAGTGATCGCCGCCATCCAGCAGATTGTGGATGCCACCTCGAATGACGAGGGCTGGACCTACCTCAGTACCGTAGGCAATATGCTGAACAAGAAATATCCTGATTTTGACCCGCGGAATTACGGGTACATCAAACTGAGGCAGCTGGTCCTGAAGTCCGACTTTTTTCTGGAAAAAACCTTCCATTCCGAAGCGGGCGTCATCAACTACATGATCAAGAACAAGACGGGCGAAACCGCTGCCGCCGCCAAGCACAGCCGTCCGGTCCGACGCCAGACAAAAACCGGCGGCAAAAAATAGAAATCGGCTGAACCAGGATCACGGATAGAAACACGGATGGATTTGATGCTAAAATATTCAAATGAACCGCTCTATGAAGCGAGGCATTTGGATATTTCCGTGTCCAAATAAAGGAGGAATCATTTTGTCAGACCGTTACGAAAGCTATGAAAGCCCATTATGCACCCGTTATGCCAGCCGCGAGATGCAAGCCATCTTTTCGGCTCAGAAAAAATTCAGCACCTGGCGCCGTCTGTGGATCGCATTGGCTGAAGCAGAGCAGGAACTGGGATTGAACATTCAGGATGAACAGATTCGGGAAATGAGGGAATTCCAGGATAGTATCGACTTTGACCGGGCTGGGGAGTGGGAGGCCCTGATTCATCACGATGTGATGGCGCATATCCACACCTTTGCCGAACAGTGCCCCAAAGCAAGCGGAATCATTCATCTGGGTGCGACATCCGCGTTTGTGGGAGACAATACCGACATCATCGTTATGACGGAGGCCATGGAGCTGATTCGCAAAAAGCTGCTCCGGGTCATTCAAGCCCTGACGGATTTTGCCGATGAATATAAAGACATGCCGACGCTGGCCTATACCCATTTCCAGACCGCCCAGCCAACCACCGTCGGAAAACGGGCTTCTCTTTGGCTGATGGAGTTTGTGCTGGATATGGAAGACCTGGCGCATTTCCTGTCCAAAAAGCGGCTGCGCGGCGCCAAGGGAACCACCGGCACCCAAGCCAGCTTTATGGAATTGTTCAACGGTGATCATGAGAAGATCCGCCGCCTGGACCGGCTTGTGGCTGAAAAGATGGGATATGAAGATACCTTCCCGGTGACCGGACAGACCGTCAGCCGCAAACTGGACAGCAAGGTGCTGAACGTTCTCAGCGGCATTGCGCAAAGCGCCTACAAATTTTCCAGTGATGTCCGTCTGCTGCAGCATCTAGGCGAGATTGAAGAACCTTTTGATAAAAAGCAGGTGGGGTCGTCCGCAATGGCATACAAACGCAACCCCATGCGCAGCGAAAGGGTGGCATCCCTGGCACGCTATGTGATCGTCGATGCGCTGAATCCCGCCATGACCGCCGCCACCCAATGGATGGAGCGTACC
>CALMWJ010000156.1 GCA_937873525.1 uncultured Peptococcaceae bacterium
GAAAATATCAATCCCTATAGATCCGGGGGATGGCCCTGTCGGCGGCGGTGCGCCTCAGGGGGACGCGCGCCGCATCGCCAACCTTGACCTGAGGCAAACTGGTCACATCCACCATGGTCAGCTGCATCCCCGCTTTGCCGATGACCGGCGCCGGGTTGCCGTCAAAATACACATGACAGGTCTGGGACTCCGCTTTGAGACAGCGAAGCCAGAGCCTGAGGGTGGCTTTCAGCGCCGCCGCAAAGCCAGACGGACGCAACACCGGCTCCATTTGAAAGCCGTCGGAATAACCCACCGGCAGCACCGCCACCCGGGTAGGCCGCTTCGTGATGAAGGTCGCCCCATAGCCTACGCCCTGCCCTGCGGGCAGCTCGCGGATCTCCAGCACCCGGGCCAGGCATTTCCAGGGATCCTGCAGCTCCATCTTTTCGCCGGCGTCGCTGGCCGGCATCTGCCCATAGAGGAGGGTGCCGATCCGGACCATGTCAAGATCGCATTCCGGACAGGCCAGCAGGGCGGCGCTGTTGGCGCAATGACGCACCAGCGCCTTGAATCCGGCGTCCTCCAGGGCCCGGAGGGCTTCCTGAAAGCGCAGCCTCTGCTGACGGAAATAAGGACCTTTGGATGCGGAAGCGGTGGCAAAATGGGTATAGACCCCAGTCAGCTTCAAGCTTGGGTGCCCCGAAATGGTCCGGGCCGCTCCGACAGCCTCCTCAGGCCACAGTCCGAAGCGCCCCATTCCGGTTTCGATCTTCAAGTGGAGCTGCAGCGGCGTCAGTCCGGCCGCCTGCAGCTGACCGGGCGGGGCGATGCCTTCAAGAATCCGGTCCAAGGCCTCCAAAGACGTTACCGTCAAGGTCAACCCCAAGGCCGCCGCCGGTATGATCTGCGCTGCCGACAAGGGGGCAAAGACCAGGATCGGCAGCATCAAGCCAGCCTTCCGCAGGGCCGCCGCCTCTTCAAAGGTCGTAACCCCCAGCATGGACGCCCCCTGCTCCTGAAAAACCTTTCCGCAGGCTTCCATTCCCAAGCCATAGGCGTTGGCCTTGACCACTGCCAGGACTCCGCAGCCTGACCCGACCCGGGCTTTGACCTGCTGATAGTTATGGATCAGCGCTTCCTTGCTGATTTCGATCCAGCGGTTTTCCGACATCGCCATCGTCCTCTCTTGCTCCTGTATTTACTCTGTTCCTGCGGCCAGCCGCAACCCTTTGAAAATAATCCCGGCTTGCCGCAGCAGACCGGGATTCTCTTCGGTATGGTCCTATGACGCCCTGAGCTTCTTCTTCAACGCAATCAGCTTACGGATCTGTTTCTGGTAAAAGGGCTCGAAGCGATTCCAGAAGGCGTACCACAAAGGATTGTACACCCGGTCGAATTCTCCCAGGAATTCGGTGAAGTCCCCGTTGAAACCTTTTTTGAAACGATAGAGCCCATACAACGGATTGTCTTCAGACAGGTCCCCGGACACGCCGCGGAAGTCATACATGGTACAGCCATTGGCTTTGGCCCATTCGATCATGGTCCACTGGATCAGATAATTGGGCATCACGTTACGGTGCTCGTTGGACGAAGCCCCGTAAATATACCAGGCTTTGTCGCCGTATAAAAACGCCAGGGTCCCCGAAACCGGCTTCCCTTCATAATCTGCCATGAACAGCTTAAGATATCCTTTGGGGGCCAGCGTCCGCCAAAGGGTCTCGAAGTAGCTGTAGCTGCGGACCAGAAACCTGTCCCGCTCCGTGGTTTCCTTCAGGATGCGATAAAAATCCGGCAGGTCCTTCTCGTCGCAGTCCTGGCGGATGGTCACCCCCTTGCGCTGGGCCAGGCGAATGTTATATCGGGTCTTCGGATGCAGATTCTGGAACAGGGTCTCCAGGTCCGGCCGGATGTCCAGGCGGAAAACGAACTTCGGCTGGATCCCTTCAAAGCCTTCCCCTTTGCCTTTCCCCGCATACTGGAACCGATGTCCCAGCAAATACGCCTTGAAATTTTCATCGTCCGCGGAGACGTCGGGATCGATTTTCAGAAAGATGGCATTTTCCTTGCGGGCAAGAATCTGGGCCTGCAAAAAAAGATAATCCATCAGCCCATGGTCATCGATATCCCCCACAGGCCCTCTCGGCGCGTAAAAGATGGCCTTGCCGATCACAGGGATTTTCCGCTTCAGGATCGACAGGGCGGCGGCGGGCCGGCCGTCCTTCTCCACCAAAAGGCGTAAGGGCTGCCAATCCTTCTTGACTTCGCCCCATTCGTAGGACTGCAGGATATGGCCTTTGGGCGCCCGGCTCACAAAGTCATTGTAGGATTCTCGTTCCGATTCAGTGACCAGTCGGCAGGAGTACATGTTCAGCCTCGTTTCCGATCCACAATTGCCCCGATAAAATCACGGAACAAGGGATGCACCCGATTAGGGCGTGATTTGAATTCAGGCTGGAAATGACAGGCAACAAACCAGGGATGTTCCGGCAGTTCGATCAGATCGACCATTTCACCGTCTTCGGATAGGCCGCTCAAGAGAAATCCGGCATCCTGGAACATCTGGCGGTATGCATTGTTCACTTCCAGGCGATGGCGATGGCGTTCCCGTATCTCAGAGACTCCGTAAGCCTTGCCGGCTTTCGAGGCCCCTTTCAAGCAGGTGACGCAGCTGCCGATGCGCATGGCGCCGTTTTTCTCGAAGGTGGATTGGGCGACGGCAATATTTTTTCGGGCATAATGGACCACCAGATCGCGGCGGTCGGGATGGGCTTCTTCCGAGCCGGCATCCAGCCCCAGGACATTGCGGCCATATTCCACCAAGGCCAGCTGCATACCCAGCCCGATCCCGAAATAAGGGATCCGAGCTTCGCGTGCGTATCGGATCGCATGGATCATGCCTTCGATCCCACGGGTGCCGAAGCCGCCCGGAACCACGATCCCATCATAGCCGGCCAAGGCCTCGGCGGCTTTCTCGGGGCTGTCCAGACTGCCGGAGAAAAACATATCGATGTCGATCCGGGCCTGATGGTGGATGCCGGCGTGCTTCAGCGCTTCGCACACGCTGATGTAAGAGTCCGGCAGCTCCGTATATTTGCCGACGATGGCGATCCGGGCGTTGTAGATCGGATTTCTGGCCCGGCGCACCAGGGCTTCCCATTCCTCCATCCGGGCCGGCCCGCACTCCAGGCGGAAATAGTCCGCTACCATTTCGTCCAAACCTTCGGCCTTCAGCATCATCGGAATCTCATAAATATTGCTGACGTCCGGTGTCTGGATCACGGCCTCCGGGTCGGTGTCGCAGAACAAGGCGATTTTGGCCTCGGTTTCCTGGGACAGAGGCTGCTCCGAACGGCAGATGATGGCGTGGGGCTGGATGCCGATGCTGCGCAGCTCTTTGACGCTGTGCTGGGTGGGCTTGGTCTTGGCCTCGCCGGAGGCAGCCAGCGTCGGGACCAGAGTCACGTGCAGATACATGATGTTCTCGCTGCCCAGGTCCCGTTTCATTTGGCGGATGGCTTCCAGGATCGGCAGGGATTCGATGTCGCCGACGGTGCCCCCGATCTCCGTGATGAGGATGTCGGGATGGGCTTCCTCGGCCGCGCGGCGGATCGAGGCTTTAATTTCGTTGGTGATGTGGGGAATGACCTGGACGGTGCCGCCCAAATACTTCCCTTCCCGTTCATTGCGAAGGACGCGGTCATAAACGACGCCCATGGTGGTGCTGCAGGCGCTGGGAAGATTCATGTCGATAAACCGTTCATAATGGCCCAGATCCATGTCGGTCTCCGCGCCGTCGTCGGTCACAAAAACCTCTCCGTGCTGCGTCGGGCTCATGTTGCTGGGGTCCACGTTGATATAGGGATCGAACTTCTGCACCAGGACATTGAGACCCCGGCTTTTCAGCAATCGGCCCAGCGAGGCCGCGGTGATCCCCTTCCCCAAGGATGAGACCACGCCGCCGGTAATGAAAATATACTTTGTTGCCATCCTCTTCCTCCCGTGGTTTTTCATGACTGCGTTCTGCCAAAGGCTGACCAAAACCGGTTGTTCCGTGGTTACATGCGTTCCGGCGCCGAAACGCCGATCAGATTCAGCACATTGCGCAGGGCGATCCGGGTGGCGTCGGACAACAGCAGCCGCGCATCCCGCAGCGCCTCATCCTCCACCAGGCAGCGGCAATCCGTATAGAAGCTGTGGAACTGGGCGGCCAATTCCATGGCGTACCGAGGCATCCGGTGAGGCTCCATGGCCGCGGCGGCCTGGGCAACCTCTTCAGGCAGCTCCGCCAGCTTGCGGATCAGTGCGATCTCAGAGGGATGCCCAAGCAGCTCAAGCCGGACCTTGTCCGGATCGGCTTTTTCACCGGCAGCCATCTTCAGCAGGCTGTGGATCCGGGCGTGGGCATACTGCACATAATATACGGGATTGTCCGCCGACTGGGATTTGGCCAGGTCCAGATCGAAATCCATCTGGCTGTCTGCGCTGCGCATGACGAAGAAGAAACGGGCCGCATCCCGGCCAACCTCCTCCATCAGTTCGTTCAGCGTCACATATTCTCCGGCGCGCTTGGACATCCTGACAATATCCCCGCCTTTGAGGAGACGGACCAGCTGCATCAGGATCACCTGGAGATGGTCCGGATCATATCCCAGCGCTCCCATGGCACCCTTCATCCGTGCCACATGGCCGTGATGGTCGGCGCCCCAGATGTTGATCAGAAGATCGAAGCCTCTGCGGAATTTATTGCGGTGATAGGCAATGTCGGCGGCAAAATAAGTGGGCACGCCGTTGGCCCGGACCATGACCTCGTCCTTTTCTCCGCCAAAGGCCGAGGCCTCGAGCCATAAAGCGCCTTCCTTTTCCAGCAGAAGGCCCCTTTCTTTCATGTCATGAATGGTTTCCTGGACCTCGCCGCTGTCATGGAGGCTCTGCTCGCTGAACCAGACGTCATAGTGGACGCCGAATGCGGACAGGGTATTGCGGATGCCGGCCAGCTTTTCCTTTAAGCCCAGCTGGATCAAGAACTCTCTTCTCAATGCGGTTTCCATGTGGAGAAAACGGTCGCCTTCCGACGCAATGATGTTTTTCACCGTATCGACGATATCTTCCCCATGATAACCGTCCTCCGGAAATTCAAAGGGCTGCCCCAGAAGCTCCAGGTAGCGGGCTTCCAGGGACTTGCCGAAGTTTTCCACCTGGTTTCCCGCATCATTGATATAGTATTCGCGGCTGACCTTGTAGCCGGCGGCCTTCATCAGGTTGCCCAGGCTGTCTCCCAAGGCCGCACCCCGGGCGTTGCCCATATGCAGCAGACCGGTGGGATTGGCGCTGACGAATTCGATCTGGACTTTCCGGCCATCTCCTACATCACTGTGGCCATAAGCCTCGTCTTCAGCCAGGATCGCCGGCAGCACCGGATGAAAATACAAGGAATCAACAAAAAAATTGAGGAAGCCAGGCCCCGCGATTTCCAGCTTGGTCAGCCAGGGCAACTCTTCCTCCAAATTTTTTTGGATGATCTGGGCTATTTCCCGGGGCGGCTTACCCGCCTGCTTCGCTAAGAGCATGGCCGCGTTGACCGCAAAATCCCCGTGGTTCTTTTCACGGGGCACCTCGATGGCAAAGGCAGGGATCATTTCAAAAGTCAAGGCGTCGGCCGCTTTGGCTTTTTCAAGGGCTATTACCACTTCTCCCCGGATCCGCTCTTTGATTTCCTGGATCCTATTCATTTATAAAATCCTCCCAACATCTGATCAGCAATAATTCTTTTCCAATTATATCGTCGGCCAACGAGGCCTGTCAACCAAATAAGAAAGGGGGAACCGCGGTTTTCCGAATCCGGAAACCCTCGGCGCCCCCCTCGGCAAGACGCTTTGCTATTTCACATCCACCAGATCGGACTTGACCCAGGCTTCCATGCCATAATCAAATCGGATATGGTACCACTCGCCGCTGACCTCTGTGATCGCCGCCGTTTCCTCAGGCAGCAGCAAACCAACTTTCGTATAGGTGATGCCGGGCCCGGAACGCAGGTTCGCCGTATTGTTTTCTGCCTTCAGGGTGATGGTCTTGCCCACAACGCCGGCGGTCGCCGTTCCGCTTCCCGAAGCGTCGCTGCCGGTGCTGCCGGACGT
>CALMWJ010000157.1 GCA_937873525.1 uncultured Peptococcaceae bacterium
TTTGCGGAGGACCGCAGCGGGGGGACGGTGACTTTTTGCGGCGGCCGCAAAAAGTCACCGTCCCCCCGGCCCCCTCGCCGCCCCCAACAGCAACCCCTCCAAAGCCTCCGGGGCCGCTGCCATCGCTGACCAGCAGGTAGCAGGGGATCTGTGCCGCATCCAGCAGCGCCATCAAATCGAAAAAGCGTGCCTCGCCAGAGCCGCCCGGCAAAGCCAAGAACAATCGGTCGATCATTGCCACCTGTTCCGCGTCGCCGCAGAGCACCGTCCCGGGTCCTCCGGGAAAGGTGAGTTGCCAGAAACCGTTGCCCAATTCCTCCATCCGGCCGCTTGCTGATGCGGCCCTGGCATGGGGATCTCCAACGATCCCGCCGGTGGCGGCCGGGATCCCGGGGATGCGGATCGAAGCCCCCGCAAAATGCAGGGAGGGCAGCGCCAGTGCTTTGATTTTTGCCGCCAGCATCGCATCCACCTGGTATAAGTCCGGCGACACGGGGTAGCGAAGGTCTGCAAGCCCGCGCAGCCGTTCCTCTTGCTGCCCCACCGTGCCCCTATCGCAGAAGCCGCACAGGGCCACCGGATAACCCTGACAGGTTTTGACCGAAAACAAAAAGCCTTCCAATTCAAAAGTTTTATCCATATCAAGATCCTGTTCCATTCCTTATTCCTTCACTGCAATGCCGAAACAGGGTATTGCTTGATCACGGCCTCCAGCATGGCCCGGTTGATCTCCTTCAGGTCGGCCGGTGCCTTATCGTAGGTGTCGGCAAAGGCTTCCATGGCTGCCAGGGCTTCCCGGTAGGGCCCGGGCACATTGATCACCAGCGTATCCCCGACGAAGCCGCACAGCAGCTTGCACCACATATGGCCGTTCTTGCCGTAGATCTCGCCGGAGAACTGCGGCGAGAGCAAGGCCTCCAAAGCGGAATGGGTGAAATCCTTGCCCAGGGTAGCGCTGTAACGATGTCCCCCGCCGGAGCCGCCGATGATCACCACCAAGTCCGCTCCCTCCGCAGCCGCCTGGGAAACCCCCTCGGCGATGTGTGCCTCAAGGTCGTTGATGGGCATCCGCCGGGCGATCTGGCAAAGGGGGTTCAGCCGGATCAGCGTTTGCATGATCATGGGGCTGTCCGTATCCAGAACAATGCCTTCCTTGATTTCATCCCCCGTGGGGATGATCACGGCCTTATCAAACATCAGAGCCACCTCTCCTTCATACAGGCGTGGCCCTCCTTGGAAGGAATATGGTCGAAATCCACCTGGCAGATTTTTTTGGCATAGGCAATGGCCGTGACCTCCGAGGCGGTAATGCCCTCGGCCAGAGAGACCGCTTTGATGAAGCCCTCGGAATCCTTCAGGATCGCCTCCTCATCCAGGCCGTAAACATCCATCTCGATGGAGGAGCCGGTGACGCCGATGACCCGCACCATGCTCTCCAGCTTCTCGATCAGAATATTTTCCAGCGACTGGGTGTTGAGCCCCTTGACGCGCACGTTGTGGATTTTGATCACGGTTTTGTCCGCTTGGACAATGACTTGAGAATCATTCAAAACAGTTGCCCTCCCTGATGTAAAGATGATGGGTGCGAATATAATCCAGGACCGCAGGGTGCAAAGCGCCGCCGGGATCTTCGCCTCGCTCGAGGCATTGCCGGACCTGGCTGGAGGATATGCCGGGGCCGGAAAGGTCCAGGAGGACCGGCTTTACCTGCCAGCGTTCCAGAAAGTCGGCGGCCTTATAGACTTCACGGGCTTGGGCCCCCGGGCGCATCACGGTGCAGGGGGTAATCATGGACAGCAGCTCCCGGGCCTGATACCAGCCGGGCAGGCTGATGAAGGTGTCGGCGCCGCACAAGAGATAAAGAGGGGTACCGGGGTAGCGCCGCGCGTATTCCCTTACGACCTCCACAAAAAAACCGCTGGTTTTCATCGAGCATTCGATATCATCCACCGCCGCAAAGGGCAGAGAAGCCGCTGCCAGACGGCACATGGCCAATCGATGGAAAAAGGCAGTGGTCACGCCCTCCGGTTTATGGGGCGGATGGACTGTGGGGATCAGCACGACCTGGTCCAGCTCAAGGGCCTCGTAAAAGGTGCGGCAGAGAAAGAGATGGCCTTGATGGATCGGATCAAAGGTTCCGCCGAAAAGGCCGATCCCGCTCATCGCCGCGGACCTGAAATGGCCTCGGCCCGCTCCGGACCTTTGCCTTTCTTTTTAGGCGCCTTGATCTCCGTTTCATCATCGCAGCCGATGACCTTGAACAGCTGTTTTTTGGTTTCCTCCAAATGGGTGCGGCCGATCCGTGAAGCACCCTCCAAATCGCCGGCCAGGATATGATCGATGAACTGCACATGCTCCATGTAGGATTTTTCAAACCGGTCGGTGTCCTTCAATGCGGAAACCCGCAGCAGCTGGGTGATCAGATAGACCCGGTCGTTCATTTCATCGATCAGGCTGTTGTTGCAGAGGGCCGTGACCTCTTTATGAAGCTGGTAGTCCGCTTCGGAGTAGGCCTCCATGTCTTTATTATTGAAGCTGGCCGTCAGCTTGGCCCGGATGTCATAAAATTTCTGCCGCCGCTGGGGCGTCATGTTCATCTTGGATAATGCAACGCCGCGGCTCTCCAGAATCATCCGGAGATCGATCACATCCTCGATTTCCTCCTTCGTTACTTGGCGGACATACATGCCCTTGTGGGGAATGTTGACCACCAGACCGTCCCCGGACAACTGGCGTAAAGCCTCCCGGATGGGAGAACGGCTCACGTTCAGCCGCTCGGCCAGCTGGGACTCCTTGAGCTGCTCGCCCCATTGAAATTCGCCGGTCACGATGGCGTTGCGCAGAATTTTGTAAACCTGGTCCCGGATCGTCAGATTGATCCCGGCATTTTGAAACATCATTTGAAAGACCCCTCACGTCGATGGTTTAATGTTGTGTTTTTAAGAATCCCACTTTACATTCTAGCATTTTGTATGTAAAATACAAACCAGTTTCGCAGAAACGTTTTTTTATGCCGCGCCATTGCATACAACATACAGTACACCGTCCGAAAAACAATACACCATGGGTTCATTCAC
>CALMWJ010000158.1 GCA_937873525.1 uncultured Peptococcaceae bacterium
CCTTCCCAAAGGGCCAACCCATAACCCTGAGTTCGGGTGATCTTCCCGGTAAGATGGATGTCCGAAGAGTCCTTGCCGACCCCCAACCCATCGGAGGAATTATAAATTTCCAGATTTGCGTTCACAGTCCTTGTATTTGTTATGCTGGCACCAATGCAAGGATTCGTCCCTTCCTGGTTTATTTTTATATTCCCCTTGAAGTTTTCAACATGATTCAATTTGAAAACACTGGAGCTGGGGTTATTCACTTTCGTGACCTCGGCGTTGATTTCAATATCCTTGACAACCGCGCCGTTTTCGTTGGTGATTTGAAGTCCGTTCACCGCACTGGTTCGAATGGTTGCGGAACGGATCAGAATCTTTTCGATATGATCCCCTGACCAGTTCGGTTCGAGGTTTATACCGCCCGGCTGACTCTTATCTCCGACTTGATGGCTGACCACCCGATCGATCGTCACATTTTGTGCGCTGATGATGCATAAGGCATTGCGGCCGGAGGGCACATCGGCTTTCGCCTCCAGGGTGCCGACGGTTGCATTGCGGACGCCGTTCAGGTACAAACTGTCCCCGGCGGGATTCACATCGAACTGAGAGCCTATATGAAAATCCTGGCTGTCGTAGATGCATAAGGAATGAAGGTTCTGATTGTATTTCCCTGCAGCGCCGTAATTTCCCGCCCCATTGCCATCCGTATGAAGGGTTGGGATGTTAAAGTCGCTGCAATTGCTGAGTTTTAATATGGGGCCGGTTGCACCGTTCTTATGCTTCAAGGTCCCATAGCCATAAATTGTGAAATGGCTGGACTGGGCGATGGTCAGCGTATCCACCACGAAGGTGTATCCCATCGGTATTAAAACCGACTTTTTATTTTTCAGGGCATAATAAATGATGTTCTGGATGATCTTTGTTTCGTCCGACCCGTTGCCTTTGGCAGGAATCAGCCCTGCAGGCGGCGCGGTCAAGGACACCATGGAGGTTGAAGCACTTCCCGTAACACTCAGCGACAACAAATCCTTCGGCCCCGGATCGAACATCGGCGTGAGTGAGCCAATGAGCAGCCAGCAGCTCATAATCATGGCAAGCCGCAATAGAAATCTCTTCATTTACTTCACCTCAAATACACAAGCATGGATATGCAATGCTTTTGCATGCGATTGGATTTGCCGAACCATCCGACGATCGTGCTTTTTCTGAATTTTCCGTTATATTATTCTACCATGATTTCTTGGATTTTCCCAGCATGGCGCTCCGGGCTGTGACGCGTTTTCTGTGATATTCCACGTCGCCCGGGAAGTGCAGAACCGTTCCTGACCTCCATCCCTATTCATGCTATAATGTGAATATCGATAAAGAAAGGATACGGTGGATGTTCGATGGACAACAATGACATATTGATTCGATTGCGCTATGCCCTGGACTTAAGGGATAAAGAAATGGCGGAGATCTTCAGACTGGGCGGCGTTGAGGTCACCGAAGAAACGGTGAAAAAGCTGCTCATAAAATCAAAAGAAACCGGCCGTCCCGGTCATGAAACAGCGGCTCATGAGACCGCCGGTGAAAAAGAAGAAAACATCAAGTGCAAAAACAGCATGCTGGAATCCTTCTTAAACGGTCTCATCGTATTCAAAAGAGGGCCGCAAGATGCAAAACCAGAACAAGCTGAAGGCCCGACGCTCAGGAACAACGAAAATCCGAACAATGTTTTACTCAAAAAATTGAAAATAGCGCTCTCCCTGACCAGTGAAGACATGATGGAGATCTTGAAGGAAGCCGGCGTGACCGTCACCAAAGGAGAGCTCAGCGCCCTGCTGCGCAAGGAAGGGCATAAGAATTATAAAGAATGCGGCGATAAGTACGCCCGGAATTTCTTAAGAGGATTGACCCAACGAAACCGGGCATAGACTGCAATTCAACTTCTTTTACTCATGCTCCAATAAAAAGTTGATGAGATTCTTATGAATGATCCCATCACGTGTTAATGTTGTTCTGTCTAACGTGATAACGTATTTTGGATAATGATCGCCAATGCTTTTATATGCCCCGAACTCACGCTCAATGACCCGCTCGTCGCTAAGTAAATAAGCCGCCTGAACATAGATTTTTTCCTTGCCTTTTTCCGCTATGAAGTCCACCTCCCCTTTATGTGTCTTTCCAATATAGACCTTATACCCTCTGGCTATTAATTCGTTATAGCAGATGGTTTCCACAATGTGGCTATATTCATCTTTTACCCTATTCTTTTTCAAATGGAAGAATCCCAAATCGCAAACATAAATCTTTTCTTCAAATGCCAGTATTTTTTTTCCGCGAATATCGTATCTGGAGACCTTGTCGCAAATGCACGCATCTTCAATGTACTTCAGATATTCATACACAGTCGGTGCCGAAACGGATCGATTTTTATCTGTCAGGGCCGCAGCGACTGCATTTCCCGAAATTGTTGATGAAGAATTTGCGACCACATAGTCCAATACTTTTTCCAAAGCCATTGGAGAGGCTACTTTATTTCTCATGATAATATCTTTAAGAACAACAGAATCGTATATGTTCGATAAAATTATTTCTTTGCTGCTCTCTTCGATTTCTTTGCATACTAATGGAAATCCACCCCACGTCATATATTCATCCAACATTTCTTCCTTGGACTTGACGCTCTGAATTTCAGCCTGATATTCGCAGTATTCACCAAAGGTAAATGGCATGATCCGAAACGAGAGCGTTCTGCCACTCAAATGGGTCGCCAATTCACCCGATAAAAGTCTTGAATTCGATCCGGTTATAAAAATACTTACATCATGGGTTGAGCGCAATGAATTAATAACGAGTTCAAACCGATTGACATTTTGGATCTCGTCAAATAATAAATAATACTTTTCGTTCCCGCCCATCTTCTTTTCAACATACTGATACAGTGAATCGGTATCACAAAGCGCCTGCACCTTATAATCTTCAAAATTGATATAGACGATCCTTTTCTCAGGGATTCCTGCCTCTTTCAGTTCTTGAATAATTTGTCTTATTATTGTCGACTTTCCGCACCGCCTGATGCCGGTAATCACTTTTACCATTTCCGAGTGATAGAATGGTCTGATCCGTTTCAGGTATATTTCTCTCTTCACCATGCTAACCTCA
>CALMWJ010000159.1 GCA_937873525.1 uncultured Peptococcaceae bacterium
GGATCATCGATCAGATGGAGGAACAAGGGATCGTGGGCGGGTATGAAGGGAGCAAAGCCCGTGCGATCCGCATGACGATGCAGCAATATGATGCCCGTTTTGGCAAGTCTGAAAACCCTATGAACGAGGCTTGACAAAAATATGACTTCTGTATGAAAATACTATGATTTCTAATAATAATTTGATATAATTTAGTGAAATGCTTTTTAGAGGGAAGGAGGGCAGCAATGGACCAGATCGGCAGCATTCTTCGTGAGGCTCGATTGGCGCATGGAATCACTTATGAGCAGGTCGAAGAAGACATCATGATTAAAAAAAGATATCTTCAAGCCATGGAAGACGGAGAGTGGTCAAAACTGCCGGGCAGAGCCTATGCGAAGGGCTTTCTGCGTTTGTATGCCCAATATCTGAAAATCAACGTGGCCTCGGTCATGGACCTTTTTGAAGTCGAAGTGCGCCCTGACAATGCCGTCAGCAACACCGTGATCATCCGGGAGGTTCCCATAGAACCGCGCCATAAAATTGAACTAAACAACAAACCTAAAAAAAACCTGATCATGGTGCTCAGCGTCCTATCCATTTTGCTGCTCCTGGGCGTTCAATGGGCATGCAGGATCTATTTAGGTCCATCCTCCGCCGGCCCGCCGACCCAGGCTTCCGGCGAAACCACGGTGCCGGCCGCCGTTGGCGGACAGGAACCCTCTGACCCGGCCGATAGGGTTCAGCCACAGGAGGAACCGGTCCCCGACGCAACGAAGAATACGATCGACGTCATGGTGCTGGCGCAGGAAGAAGCCTGCTGGGTCCGCCTGGAGGATTCAGGAACAAAGCTTTATGAGGGAACCTTGAAGCCGGGTGAAAAGGTCGAATTTTTCAATATCAAAAAAATGCACATCGCCGCCGGAAATGCCGGAGCGATTCAGGTGACCATCAACGGACAGACCCTGGACACACTGGGTGGGTTCGGAAAGGTTGTCAAGAAAACCTTTACAGTCGAAAATGGCGTACTGATCGAGCTCAGCTGAGCAAGAGCGGGTTCAGTATCGTTTTACAGGAGTAAATCATGACCGAAAAAATTTATATCATGACCTTGGGCTGTCCCAAAAACCAGGTGGATAGCCGTCAGATGACGGGAATGTTGAAACAGGATGGCTTTCTCACGGTGGATACGCCGCAGGCTGCAGAAATCATTATTCTGAACACCTGCGGCTTTGTTGATTCTGCAAAAGAGGAGTCCATTGCCGCTATTCTGGATTTGTCTCGCTTCAAATCAGAGGGAAAGTGCCGAAAACTTGTGGTGGTGGGCTGTCTCGTTCAGAAATATGGCGAGGAGTTGGCGGAGGTCTTGCCTGAAGTCGACTTTTTCCTGGGCACCGCCGATTGGACCCGTCTGGCGGAGCTGCTGCGCTTAAGTTCTCAGACTCAGACTTGCCGTGTATGCATCGGCTCGCCGGAACAGTTTTTATTTCGAAACGAATGGGCTTTGAACCAACCGGAAGAGAGCCATACCGGATACGTGAAGATCGCGGACGGATGCGATCACCGCTGCACGTTTTGCGTGATTCCGTCCATGCGCGGCGCCTACCGCAGCCGGCCGAAAGCGGATATTCTCGAAGAGGTGCGGGCGAGGGCTAAGGCGGGCCTGAAAGAGGCCATCCTGGTGGCTCAGGATACCGGCTGCTACGGGAAAGACCTGAAGCCGACGGAAACCCTGGCCTCCCTGATCAAAGCTTTGTGTGAGATTCCGGAGCTGCAATGGATCCGGGTGATGTATTGTTATCCTGAAGCCGTAACGGATGAATTGCTGGCCGCGATGCGCCATAAGAAGGTGTGCCCTTATATCGACATGCCGATCCAGCATGTTGCAGACCCCGTCCTGAAAGGCATGGCCAGGCCGTTGAGCGCCGAAGGCCTGAAAAACAAACTGCGTAAGATCCGTGAAGCGCTGCCCGACGTGTTCATCCGTACGACGCTGATGGTTGGTTTTCCTGGAGAGACCCTGTCTCAGT
>CALMWJ010000160.1 GCA_937873525.1 uncultured Peptococcaceae bacterium
TGCCGATAACCTTGAAGCCCCTTTTTTCAAAGCTGGAATGATTGGCCAGGGCCCGGCCCAATTTCCCGGCGCCGATGATGACCATGGTATTGACCCGGTCCATGCCCAGGATCTTTCCGATTTCCTGCATCAAAGACCCGACTTCATAGCCATAGCCTTGAAGTCCATAGCAGCCAAAATTAAAAAAGTCCTGCCTTACCTGGGACGGGGTGATCTCCAGCTGCCGGCCCAGGTCGATGGAGGACACCCGCCCGATGCCCATCTGCCGCAGGACGGAAAGATAGCGATAGTATTTAGGCAATCGTTTGATGACCGCCGTGGACACCTTATTTTCGTCCTTCATAATGACCCCCGAATCATTCTCCCGGATCATGACGAATCCATGCCGGTTGAATTGTTTGAAGTTTCAATGACTTTGCCTGCGCATTTTGCCGAAGCCATCACGTATCGGTTTCAATGCCATAACATCCCCGTTCCCTTTCATACGATCCCCCATTGTCTGCCGATGCAGGCAATGGAGGATGATATGATCGGGTGGGTTGGGTGTATGGGAAGGATAGAACAGGAGGAGTGGTTCTGTGTACTATCCTGTTGTGCAAAAGCAATCCCTTACATCTTAAAAAAGGTCTTCAGGTCATCCACCTTGTTGAGATATTCCCAGGGCAAATCCAGGTCATTGCGGCCGAAATGTCCGTAGGCTGCCGTTTGCTTGTAGATGGGCCGCCGCAGATTCAGCATGCGGATGATACCCGAAGGGGTGAAATCAAAAATCTCCCGGGCTGCCCGTTCGATCGCATGATCGTCCACTTTTCCTGTGCCGAAGGTTTGCACCATAATGCTCACCGGCTGGGCAACACCGATGGCATAGGAAAGCATTAGCTCACAACGGTCTGCAAGGCCTGCCGCCACAATGTTTTTTGCAGCGTAACGGGCTGCATAGGCCGCGGAGCGATCCACTTTGGTGGGATCTTTGCCGGAAAAGCAGCCGCCGCCATGACGTGCCATCCCGCCATAGGTATCCACAATAATCTTTCTGCCGGTCAAGCCCGAGTCTCCCATGGGACCGCCCACCACGAAGCGTCCGGTGGGATTGATCAGAAATTTCGTTTTGTCGTCCAGCAGATTCTGGGGCAGGACCGGCTTGATGATCTGGTTGATGATTTCCGACCGCAGGACATCGATATCCACCTTGGTATTGTGCTGGGCCGAGGTGATCACCGTATCGATCCGTACCGGCTTGTAACCCTCGTATTCCACCGTTACCTGCGCTTTACCGTCCGGATTCAGATAGGGCAGACTGCCATCCCGCCGGGCACTGGCCAGACGGCGGCAGATGGAATGGGCCAGACTGATGGGCAGGGGCATATACTCAGGGGTTTCGTTGGTGGCAAAACCAAACATCATTCCCTGGTCGCCGGCACCCAGCTCTTCCACATTGTTCACGGCACCGCCGGTGCGCAGCTCAAGGGCTCGGTTGACCCCCATGGCAATGTCCGGAGACTGCTCATGGATCGCGGTCAAAACCCCGCAGGTATGCCCGTCAAACCCGTATTTGGCGCGGTCGAAGCCAATGCCGACCACCGTATCCCGGACAATTTGCGGAATATCCACATAACAGCTGGTGGATATTTCGCCCATCACAAAAACCGTGCCGGTGGTCAATGCGGTTTCACAAGCCACCCGGGCCTGGGGATCCTTTCCCAGAATCGCGTCCAGAACCGCATCCGAAATCTGATCGGCCATTTTGTCGGGATGGCCTTCGGTGACAGACTCTGAAGTAAATAATTTGCTCGCCATTGGATATCACTCCCATTCTGGTCATCTTGAACGGATGTAAACTCTGTTATCGGTCCAGGACCGCCACCCGGTTGCCTGAAACCTCCACAAAGCCGCCGTTCA
>CALMWJ010000161.1 GCA_937873525.1 uncultured Peptococcaceae bacterium
GAGAAAATCTGGCTCTTGGAGGTGGGAATGGTGGTGTTGCGGTCGATCAGACGGGTGAACACGCCGCCCAGGGTTTCGATGCCCAGGGACAGGGGCGTCACGTCCAGCAGCAGCACGTCTTTGACCTCGCCTGCCAGAACGCCGGCCTGGATGGCGGCGCCGATGGCGACGCATTCGTCAGGATTGATACCCTTGAAGGGTTCCTTGCCCAGCAGCTGCTTGATGGCCTCCTGGACCATGGGAACACGGGTGGAGCCGCCCACCAGCAGGACCTTGTCGATTTTCGCGGCCGTCAAGTCAGCGTCCTTCATGGCTTTCCGGGTGCATTCCAGAGTCTGGTCCACCAGGTCCCGGATCATGTCTTCGAATTTGGCGCGGGTAAGGGTCATATCCATATGGACCGGTCCTTCCGCCGTAGCGGTGATAAAGGGCAGGTTGATCTGGGTGTTCATCAGGTTGGACAGCTCGAACTTGGCTTTTTCAGCGGCTTCCTTCAGACGCTGCATGGCCATTTTGTCGTTCTTCAGGTCCACGCCGTTGCTCTTTTTGAATTCGGCAACCATCCAGTCCATGATCCGCTGATCGAAGTCATCGCCGCCCAGACGGTTGTTGCCGTTGGTGGCCTTCACCTCAAAGACGCCGTCGCCCAGGTCGAGGATGGAAACGTCGAAGGTGCCGCCGCCCAGGTCATAAACCAGAATGGTATGGTCGTCGGATTTGTCCACACCGTAAGCCAAAGCGGCTGCGGTGGGTTCATTGATAATGCGGAGCACTTCCAGCCCGGCGATCTGTCCTGCATCACGGGTGGCCTGGCGCTGGCTGTCCGTGAAATATGCCGGCACCGTAATGACGGCTTGGGTGATGGGGCTGCCGATGTAAGCCTCTGCGTCCGTTTTCAGCTTCTGCAGGATCATGGCCGAAATTTCCTGGGGCGTATAGCTTTTATCGTCAATCTTGACTTTGTAGTCATGGCCCATTTCACGTTTGATGGATTGGATCGTCCGTTCCGAGTTGGTGATGGCCTGCCGTTTGGCAACCTGGCCGACCAGCTTTTCGCCGGTTTTAGAAAATGCCACCACCGAGGGCGTCGTTCTGGCCCCTTCGGAATTGGGGATGACGACGGCTTCGCCGCCTTCCATAAAAGCAACGCAGGAATTCGTTGTGCCTAAATCGATACCAATTACTTTACCCATAATTATCTTCCTCCAGTCTTAATCTATCCGTTTGGGTTTGATGTTGATTTTTTATTCATACCGCGGCAAGCCGCAGGTATATGCTGAGTCGTGTCATTCAGCCTTGGTGACCTTGACCATGCTGGGTCTGAGCAGACGGTCGCGGAAGGTGTAGCCTTTACGAAGCACCATCACCACCTGGTTGTCTTCCTCGCCTTCCGCCGGCGCCGCATGAATCACGGCTTCGTGGAAGTTCGGATCAAAGGGCTGGTTCAAGGCCTGGATTTCCTTCAGCCCCTCCTGCTGCAGGATATCCGTGAATTGTTTTTGGATCATCATGAAGCCGTCCAGAACTTTTTGGGTTTCAGGGCCGGCCGATTCCACAGCGGCCATGGCATGATCCAGGCCGTCCAGAACGGGAAGGAATTTCTCGATCATATTCTGGACCGCGTAATGGCTCCAGTCCTCTTTATCCTTTTGGGTCCGTCTGCGGAAGTTATCAAAATCTGCTGAAAGCCTCAGTAGCTGATCCTTGGTCTGAGCCAACTCCAGGGCAGTCTGGTCCGATCCTGCGGCACCTTCCTCCCCGGACTTCTCCGCAGCCTGCCGGTCCTGAGCCTGAATCTCCGCTTCGCTCAAAACCTGGCCTTCCACGGCTTCCTTGGCTGCATGGGCCGCCTTTTCGGATTTGTGTTTCGCATTCATTGCAATAGCCTCCTGTTCGATTTTACCGGGTTGCCGGCCTCAATGTCCAAGCCCTTCGGACAAGGTCTTGGCCAGATATTCCAGCAGTCCGGCAGTCCGGGAATAGTCCATCCGGGTCGGTCCCAGCACCCCGACGGTGCCGATGACCTTGCCGTTCATCTGATAGGTGGCTGTCACCATACTGCAAGCCGACAGCCCTTTATGGGGATTTTCCGTGCCGATTTTAATAGTAATGCCCTGGTTCTGGT
>CALMWJ010000162.1 GCA_937873525.1 uncultured Peptococcaceae bacterium
AAACAGCTGGACTATGGTTATTCCTCCTTTTGAGGTTTTGGGGGACGGTGACTTTTTGCGGAGCTCCGCAAAAAGTCACCGTCCCCTTTCTGCGAGAACTCGCAAAAAGGGGACAGAGCAACTGCCGCTTTTCCTCTCAAACCAAGGGTTTCAGCAGCTTCTTTCTGCCCTTGTTTTTCGATGGACGTACCGCCCCAACCCGGTCTCGATCAATCTTCCCTGCTGCACCGCGTGCCGTCCCCGAAGAAAAACATCCCGGGCAGCGCCGCGCACTGCAAAGCCTTCATAAGGCGTATAATCCACACGTTGGATTTGTTCCGCTGCCGTGATCACTCCGGAAGCCTCCGGATCCCAGATCACCACATCGGCGTCGCTGCCTGGCAGCAAGGCACCTTTTTGCGGATACATTCCGTATTGCCTGGCGGCATTTTCCGAAAGAAGCGCCGCCATCTGTTCCTGTGTGATCCTTCCCGTCCCCACGCCATAGGTGTACATCAGCGCCGGACGGTGCTGGACGCCTGGAATCCCGTTGGGGATCCTGCTGAAATCCTGCCGTCCTAATTCCTTCTGTCCTTTGAAATTGAAACTGCAATGGTCCGTGCCGATGGTGTTGATGGCCCCCGCCGCCATGGCCTGCCATAGCATTTCCTGGTCCTTCAGCTTCCGCAGCGGCGGCGACATCACGTATTTTGCCCCCTCAAAATCCGGCAGACCATAACGGCTATCGTCCAGCAGCAGGTATTGGGGACAGGTCTCCACATAGACCTCCTGCCCCCGTGCCCTGGCATGCATGATCTCCATCATGCCTGCCGCCGTGCTTAAATGAACGATGTTCACCGCTGCCCCAGCCAGCCCCGCGATGTGAAGACATCGCCCCACCGCCTCAGCCTCCACTTCCGGCGGTCTGGAAAGAGGATGCCCTTCCGGCCCCCGGTTGCCGATGGCTTTCTGCTCGGCAATCATGGCATTGACCAGGTCGCCATTTTCGCAATGGACGCCGGCGATCCCTCCGAGCTCGCGGATCTTCTTAAAAATCGTGTAAAGCAGCCCGTCGTTGACCCTTAGGCTGTCGTAAGCCATATACAGCTTGAAGGACGTGACGCCGCCGGCCGCCATCATGGCCAGCTCTCGGGCGATCAGCGGATTCCAATCGGTAATGGCCATATGAAAACCATAATCGCAGGAACTGTGCCCGGCGGCTTTCCGGTGCCAATGGGCCAAGGCTTCCTCAAGATTCTCCCCCCGGTTCTGGGTGGCAAAATCCAGGATGGTGGTGGTCCCTCCCAGCAGCGCGGCTTGGGTGCCGGAGTTAAAATCGTCGGCCGTCCTGGTGACGCCGTTGTCCAGATCAAAATGAGTGTGCGGATCGATAAATCCCGGAAAAATCAAGCATCCCGCCGCCGAAATTACCTTCGCACCCTCGATGGGAAGCTCCGGGCCCACGGCGGTGATCACGCCCCCGGAAAGCCTCAAATCGGCCGGAAAACTGCCTTGCGGCGTTACAAGGAGCCCATCTTTGATCAATGTATCCATAGCTTCTGCCTCCGCTTTCGATCGATCCGGTCCCGACGGTACGCCATATCATCCTGAATCAAAATAAGTAACTGTAATTCGTGATGACCGCATCCGCAAAAACAGCGAAGTCTTCCGGAAACGGACACCCGGGGTCCGCAAGGCTGCCTTCGATGGTTTGTCCGTCCAGACGGAACGCCAAACGTTTCAATTTCAAGTCAAGCAAGCAAAATCCGGGGTTTTTGCCGGCAGCCAATGCCTCCGGCGTATCATAAAGCGCTAATTTTTCCTGGTAAGGCGCACTGTCGTAGGGACAAAAGGTCGCACAGTTGCCGCAGCTATTGCACAAGCGGTCCACATGCAGGATCTGCCGCATGGACCGCCCGGGAACTTCAATGGCCACATTGGCCCGATTGGGACACACCTCAACGCAATGTTCGCAAACCGCCCCGCATTCCAGACAGCGCTCGCTTTCCACAGCCGCCTCCCCGCTGAGCCGCTGGACGGCCTTCTTCTTGCGGATCACTTCTTCCGAATGATGATAATGGGCCAGATCCTCCGAGAAACCGGCTGTGAGCCTTGTCCCGGCCGTCTGCTCCACGACCTCTTCCCTGTCCGACGCCGCGATGGCCCCGGCAGCCGCCGCGGCATCCGCAATGGCATCCACGATGGAGGCCGGTCCCCTCCGGCCATCCCCAGCCACAAAGACATGGGGTAAATTGGTACGACCCTGCGGTCCTGTGACCGGATAGCCGGAATCATCCAAGGATATCCCCATCCGGCGGTAGAAGCCGGTATCCGCTTTTTCTCCCACCGCACGGATCAGTGTATCGGCCGGGATCCGGACCCGCTCTTGCGTCAGCACCGGGCAGCGCCGCCCATCCCTGCCCGCTTCGCCCAGAATCACCCGGCAGCATTCCAGCATGCCGTCCTCAAGGGCCACAGGTGTCAGAAGTTCCAAGAATTCCACACCGTCCGCCAAGGCCATCCGCAATTCTTCCTCCTCTGCCGGCATATAGCGGCGGGTGCGGCGGTACACCATAGTGACCCGTTCTACACCGGGCACCCGTTTCGCGGCGCGGGCAGCATCCATGGCCGTGTTGCCGCCGCCGGCAACCACCACATATTTACCCAGATGCAGGCTCTTCGCATCATGTTTGAAATGCCTCAGGAACACGGTTACCGGCAGGTCGGAGCCTTTTTCCAAAGGCAGCTGGCCCGGCACGCCCGCGCCCACCGCCAGCACACAATATTTGAAACCCTGGCTCTCCAGTTCGTCCAAAGATCGGATCTCCTTGCCAAGCTCGATTCGGACACCCATGGCCCTTACCAGCCTTACATCCTGTTCCACCGATTCCGCCGTGATGCGAAAATCCGGAATCAGCTGGCTGACCAGCCCCCCCAGGGTATGGGTTTTCTCAAAAAGGGTCACGTCAAATCCATCCCGGCTCAAAAAATATGCCGCGGCCAGTCCCGCCGGACCGCCGCCCACCACCGCCGCCTTGATCCGTTCTTCAGGCCCCTTAAGCTGCTTCACCTCAATGCTTTGCAGCAGCGCTTCCATGGCCTGGGTCGCTGCCAGCAGCTTCGCCTCCCGGATCTTCACCGGCTCATCGTAGAAATTGCGCGTGCATTTTTCTCTGCAGCGATGCCCGCAAAGGATTCCGGTCATAAAGGGCAGCGGGTTCCTTCGGGTGATCACCTCCAAGGCTTCCAGAAAACGTCCTTCTCCCACAAGGCCTACATAGGCGGGGATGTCCTGATGGATCGGACAGCCCCCTTCGCAGGGCGCAGAGAAACAATCCAGCAGCGGTACCTTTTCCTCTGAATGCCAGCGGGGTGCCGGCTTGATGGCTTTTCTATAATGAGGGTCATCAAGAACCTGCCGTTCCAGCACCGCCAAAGCCTCCCCATCGATGCCCTCAAACTCAGGATAGGCTGCCGACGACAGCCGTTGGGCGATTTGCTCCAGCCGCTGATATCCACCCGGCTTCAGCAGATGGGTGGCCATGGTGATGGGCCATATCCCGGCATAAAACAGCTTTTCCGCATTCAGCGCATCAGCACCGCCGCAAAAGGAGATCCGCAGCTGGCCTTCAAAATCCGCCGTCAGCCGGCGGGCAAGGGCGAGGGTCAGAGGAAACAGGGCCCGTCCGGACATGTACATTTCTTTCCCGGGCAACTCCTGCCGGGTGATGTCCACCGGCAGCGTATTGGTCAGCTTCAAGCCGAAGGCAAGCCCCTTTTGTTCTGCCAGCGTCTGAAGCCTGCGGAACATAGGCACCGCATCCTTGTATTGCAGATCATCCAGAAAATGATGGTCGTCAAACCGGACCTCATCAAATCCCAGCCGGTCCAGGGTGCTCCGGGCAAATTCAAAGCCCAGCAGGGTCGGGTTGCATTTCACATAGGTATTCAAACCCTTTTCCTCGATCAGATAGGCCGCGATCCGTTCGATTTCCTTGGGAGGGCAGCCATGGAGGGTGGAAAGGGTGATCGACCGGCAAATATTCGGCGATATTCGATTGATGAAAGCTGCATCCACCCGTTTGAAACGGTGCAGATGCATCAGGGCGTATTCGCGGCACGCCCGCCAGGCCTCCGTTCCGGAAGCATCCTTCAGGCCTTCAATAAAATGGTCGATTTTTTCGGAACGGATGCCCTCGTAGTCATAGCCGACACTCATATTGAACTGAAAACCGCAGGGATCTCCCAATTCGAATTCCTTCGCCATCAGCTTCAAGGCATACCATGCATGGACATATTCCCGGAAGGCCTCCGGGACGCGAAGCTCCGTCGACCATTCCACGTTGTAGGCCTCGTCGGGTGCATAGATACAGGGTTTGGAAACCGGCAAATCCTCGCCGTCCAGGGTCTGGACGGTTTTCAGCTCAAAAAACCGGCCGCCGGCATAATAAGCTGCCGCGATGTTCTGAGCCAGCTGGGTGTGGGGCCCGGCTGCAGGACCCACCGGGATCTCCAGACTTCTCCCTTCCAGCATCAAGCCCTTGACGCCTTGGGCGCAATAGGGGCGTGATACTCCAAAAACCGAGTCCCGCAGAGCTTTTTCGGTTAGAATCCAGTCCATCAGCTGACTGAAGGATAAGGGAACCATGCGATCGTTCATCTCAACACCTCCCTGAATGCTGCGTTTTTATCTCATTAGCGAGCTTATCCATTGATCCGGCGCCACAGGGAACGGGCCTGCTCCCGGCACTTGGCCATGATTTCCGCCTCATCCGCCCCCGGGATCTGACGGTCCTGCATACGGATCTTGCCGTCGATGATAACGGTGTTGACACACCCTCCGCTCATTCCGAAAAGGATATGGGAATTGCAGTTGCTGCCGTCCATCGGGGTCAGAGGATCATAATCGCAGACGATCACATCGGCGCTGCAGCCTGCTTTCAGCTTGCCAAGGGGTCTTTCGAAAAACCGGTTGGCAATCGCCGCGTTGTTTTCAAAGAGCATCCGGGGCACTTCTCCCCAGGCGGCATTGGGATCCCCCAGATGGTGCTTATGGATCAGATTGGCTACTTTGTAGGACTCCAGCATATCGCTGGTGTAGCCATCGGTGCCCAGCCCCAGCAAGATCCCTTTCTCCATCAAGGCGGGCATTGGTTCACAGCCCACCGCGTTGCCCATATTGGATTCCGGATTATGGACCACCATGGTGTCCGTGTCCTTCAGGATCCGGATTTCCTGCGGATCGATGTGGATACAATGGATCGCCAGGGTTTTGGGGCCCAGGATCTTCCGGTCGAAAAGCCGGTTGACGATGCGTTTATTGTATTTTTTCAGGGAATCATAAACATCTTCCAGCCCTTCCGCAACATGGATATGGAAACCGGCACCCGCCGGCGTGCGGGCGGCGCAGTCGTCCAGCGTCGCATCGGATAAAGTGAAGGATGCATGGAGCCCCATCATTCCTCTCTGCATTCCTGAGGGATCCGCCGCGGCGGCTTTGATGAAGGCTTCGTTTTCCCGCACCGCCTGACGCATCGCCTCCGGACCATTCCGGTCAGAAACCTCGTAGCATAAACAGGTCCGGATGCCCAATTCATGGGCTGCCGCGCTGATTTCGAAGAGGCTGCCTTCGGTGGCCCCATAGCTGGCGTGATGGTCAAAAACGGTGGTCACGCCGTTTCGCAGGCAGCTCAGATAGGTGGCATAGGCGCTGCAGCGGCAGTCTTCAAGGGTCAGAAGCCGGTCCAGACGCCACCACATGCCTTCCAATATATCTCCAAAATTTTTCGGGTGATGGTCCTTAATGGACATCCCCCGGGCAAAGGCGCTGTAAATATGGTGATGGGCATTGATGAAGCCGGGCATGACCACACCGCCCCGTGCATCCAACCATTGAGCATCGGGGTATTTCGCCAGCAAGGCTCGACGCTCTCCGACGTCGACGATCATCTGGTCCTCGATGCAGACACAGCCATCCTGGATCCAGGGATTCTTCGGATCCCGGGTAATCAGGCTCCCGTTGCCAATCAGCTTTTTCATTCGGACGCCCCCCTTTATTCAAACAGATTCCATTGGCTGACCATTATTGAATAATAATTCGCAATTTTTCAAAAAATCCCTTCCGCCCTCAGAATACCAAGCTCCTGCCAAAATTACAACCCATACGAAAATCTTTTAGCCATCAGGCCATTTGTTGGTCCATCGCTTGTTTTTCTGGCCCCATGTGCTATATTTAAGCCATAATCCGCCCGGTGCAGCGGTCCCCCATAGCCCCGCCGCAAGGGCTGGCCATATGAAAAAACAAGGAGGCAAAAGGATGAACTTTGACGTCATCAAAGCAGCAGCCGCCGCCTATGAGCCCCAAATGACCCGTTTTCTGCGGGACCTGGTGGCAATTCCCGGGGAAAGCACCGGAGAGGAAGGCCATATCCGCCGCATCGAGGCTGAAATGAAAACCGCAGGCTTCGACCGGATCGAAATCGACGGTATGGGCAATATCCTGGGGTATATGGGCAGCGGCCCCACCCTGATCGCCTTCGATGGCCATGTGGACACGGTGGGCCTGGGAGAACTGAGCAACTGGACCTTCGATCCATATACCGGTTATGAAACGGCCGAAGAAATCGGCGGCCGCGGCACCTCGGACCAGTTGGGCGGCATCGTGTCCGCCGTCTATGGCGCGCGGATCATGAAAGACCTTGGCCTGCTTAACGACCGTTTCACCGTGCTGGTCACCGGGACCGTCCAGGAGGAAGATTGCGACGGCTTATGCTGGCAATACATCATCAACGAAGGCCAGATCCGCCCGGAATTCGTGGTCATCACCGAACCCACCAATGGCAACATCTATCGCGGCCAGCGGGGCCGCATGGAGATCCGGGTGGAAGTGAAAGGCATCTCCTGCCATGGCTCGGCTCCGGAACGGGGAGACAACGCCATCTACAAGATGGCCGATATCCTCCAGGAGGTCAAAGGCCTCAACGACCGTCTCCATACAGATCCTTTTCTGGGCAAAGGCACCCTGGCCGTTTCAGAGATTTTCTACAATTCCCCCTCCCGCTGTGCCGTGGCCGACATGTCTGCTATTTCCATCGATCGCCGCCTGACCGCCGGAGAAACCTGGGAAATGGCTCTGGAGGAAATCAAGGCCCTGCCATCGGTCCGTCAATATGGAGCCGCCGTGACCCTCTATACCTATGAACGCCCCAGCTGGACCGGTCGGGTCTACCCCACGGAATGCTTCTTCCCCACCTGGGTCATCCCGGAAGACCATCCGGTGACCCAAGCCATGGTGACCGCCTATTCCGGCATGTTTGGCACCCCAAAGGTGGATAAATGGACCTTTTCCACCAACGGCGTCGCCATCATGGGACGCTTCGGGATCCCCTGCATCGGCTTCGGTCCCGGAAAGGAAGAACAAGCCCACGCCCCCAATGAAAAAACCTGGAAGGAAGACCTGGTGCGCTGCGCAGCCGTCTATGCGGCACTTCCTTCAATATATATCCAATCATGATCAAGGAGGAGATGAGAATGGATCTGCTGAGCCCCTTGCTGGAAAAACTCGATGGTCTGGATTTTCAATCGATATATGAAACGGACTTCCTTCTGACCTGGGAAAAGTCCATGGATGAGCTGGAAGCGGTTTTCATCGTGGCCGATGCCCTGCGCCTGCTGCGGGAAAACAATGTCTCCTCCAGGATATTTGACAGCGGTCTCGGAATTTCCCTGTTCCGGGACAAATCCACCCGAACCCGCTTCAGTTACGCTTCGGCCTGCAACCTCCTGGGTCTGGCCGTCCAGGACCTGGAGGAAGGGAAATCCCAGATCACCCATGGCGAGACCGTCCGGGAAACCGCCACCATGATTTCCTTTATGGCGGATGTGATCGGCATCCGGGATGATATGTACATCGGCAAAGGCAACGCCTATATGCGCGAAGTTGCCGCCGCCGTCCAGGAAGGCAAGGAGAGCGGCGTCCTCCAGCAGCGTCCCGTTCTGGTGAATCTGCAGTGCGACATCGACCACCCCACCCAGGTTATGGCGGACACCTTGCATCTGATCCATTATTTTGGCGGTATCGAGCATCTGAAGGGCAAAAAGGTGGCCATGTCCTGGGCATACTCCCCTTCCTACGGCAAGCCCTTGTCGGTGCCTCAAGGCGTAGTGGGTCTGATGACCCGTCTGGGGATGCATGTGACCCTGGCCCATCCGGAGGGCTATGAAATCATGTCCTCCGTGGAAGAACTGGCCAAAAAAAATGCAGCCGCCTCCGGAGGCGCCTTCCGGAAGACAAGCCGCATGGCCGAGGCATTTAAAGATGCGGATATCGTTTACCCCAAAAGCTGGGCTCCTTTTACCGCCATGGAAAAAAGAACAGCGCTTTATGGACGGGGAGACTTTAACGGCATCGAGTGCCTGGAAAAAGAGCTCCTGACCCAAAACGCCCTCCATAAAGACTGGGAATGCACCGAGGCCATGATGGCCCGCACCTGCAAAGGCAAGGCCCTCTATCTGCACTGCCTGCCCGCCGACATCAGCGGCGTCAGCTGCAACCGGGGCGAAGTCGCCGCCACGGTGTTCGACCGTTACAGAACCGAATTATACAAAGAAGCCGGTTACAAACCCTATATCATCGCCGCCATGATTCTATTGAGCAAGGTCAGAGATCCCCGGGCTCAGCTGGCCGCTCTGGCTTCAGCAGCGATCCCCCGTTCCCGATAAGCGCATGGTACTCTGATCCAGAGGGAGGCCGATATGCCGAAAAAAATCGTCGTTGCCTTGGGCGGCAATGCTCTGGGCAATACCCTGCCGGAACAAATGGCCGCCGTCAAATGCACGGCCAAAGCCATCGCAGATCTGATCGAGGAAGGCCATCAAGTGGCCGTTTGCCATGGCAACGGGCCCCAGGTGGGCATGATCCACCTGGCCATGAGCGCGCTGAATCAACTGGATCCAGGGCAGCACGTCATGGCGCCGCTTTCCGTCTGCGTTGCCATGAGCCAGGGCTATATCGGCTATGATCTGCAGAATGCCCTGCGGGAAGAGCTCCTGGACCGGGGGATTCCCAAACCGGTTGCCACCCTGATCACCCAGGTTTGCGTGGATCCGGAGGATCCCGCCTTCCAAAAACCCACCAAGCCCATCGGCCGATTCATGACCCACCAGGAAGCCCAAGCCCTGATCGGCAAGGGCGACTCTGTCGTTGAAGACGCAGGACGAGGATACCGCCGCGTGGTGGCGTCCCCCCGTCCTGTGGATATTGTTGAAATTGAAACGGTCAAAGCCTTGCTGGCCGACGGCCAGGTGGTTATCGCCGCCGGTGGCGGCGGGATCCCTGTGATACGCCAAGGCAATCATCTCAAAGGCGTCGGCGCCGTCATTGATAAAGATTTCGCCAGTGCCCTCATGGCACAGAGGGTGGATGCCGATGAGCTGATCCTGTTGACCGCGGTTGAAAAAATCGCCTTAAATTTTGGCAAGCCCAACCAAACCTGGCTCTCGGACATTACCGTTCAGCAAGCCAGGGCGTATCTTGCCGAGGGCCATTTCGCGCCGGGCTCTATGGCGCCCAAGGTCCAGGCGGCCTTGGAATTTGCCGCCTCCAAAGAAAACCGCGCCGCGCTGATCACGCTTCTGGAAAAAGCAAAGGATGGCATTGAGGGACGGACAGGCACCCGGATCCATTAGGGCTTTTCATTCGGTCTGCTGCTCATTCCAAATGCAATAGCAGTTTTTGCCATTGCGTTTCGCTTGATACATCGCCGTGTCCGCCTTGTCCAGAAGCGATTGGAAATCGCTGCCATGGAGAGGGGCGAAGGAGATCCCGATGCTGCAGGAGGTCTTGATCTGCGAATTATGGCCCGCAAAGGCCTCCGCGAATTTCTCGATCAGGATCCAGGCTTTATCCTCGATCCACTCCAGGGAAAGAGGATTTTCAACAAAAACCACAAACTCATCGCCGCCGATCCTCCCCAGGATGTTGGGACTCTTGAAAAGATCCGCCATCTTCCTGGTGATTTCTCTCAGGACGCGGTCGCCGTAAAGATGGCCGTAGGTATCGTTGACCTGTTTGAAGTCGTCCACATCGATCATCATCAGGGCTGCGTTGGCAGCCTTTCCAGCTTCGAAAAAGTATTGATTGACGGCATATTCCGTATAGCCGCGATTGAAGATCCCCGTCACAGCGTCTTGCTGGGATTTGCGCTGCATCTCCATCGCCAGGCGTTTATTCTTGTCCACATCTTTAAGAATGCCGATGGCGCGCGTCACCAGGCCGCTCCGGTTCTGAATCGGGATCAGGGTTCCCCGGACCCAGATCGGATGGCTTCGGCCGCCTTGGATGCGAAAATCCTTGGTCAAGGCTTTGATCTCCTCCGGTGATTTTCTTATGAGGAGATCCGCCCGGAGCATATCCTGGACCTCCGCCACATCCTCCGGATGGATCATTTTCATGATTTCCGGCAGCGGGTCCAACGCTTGTTTTTCATCAAGATGAATTTGGAGCAGACGGCCCAAGGGCTCTCTTTCCACGGATATCCGGTCCCGGTCCAGATCCCACTCGAATACCAAATCGTTGGATGCTTCCAGTGCGATTCGGAAACGGGCCTCATTTACCGAGTCTTTTGTATTTTCCGGCTCCAGTGAAGCCAGCCGCCGGGCTGGACTTGAAAGATGCAGATGACGGATGCGAAATCCTTCGCCGCTTCGGCAAATCCCATAGGAATAGCGCACCGATCGCTCTTCCGGTTCTGCAGCAGTCAGCCTCTGCCGGAGCTGCAGGCCGCCCCAGACCAAGACCGTCTCCTGAGAAAGCAGGAGGGCCTCGCTCTTCTGGCTGGCAAGGGAAAAAGGAACCCTGAACGCCTCCTTCCGGGCTTCCAAAGCGCTGCGGACCGCCGCCAAACCCCTGAGGATCTCCGGCAATTCCGCGTCGATCCAAACGATTTCGGGATCCAGCTTCTCAAGAACAGACGCAACATCCATCGCTTCGAAATAATTTTTATTGAATTCCTCCGCAAAGGTTAAGGCGGGACCAATGATTTCTCTCACAGCGAACTTCCTTCTCAAAAATTCATCAGCCAGTGCTTTTATCGGGATTATACCATACCTTTTTATTCGACTGCACGAGAACAAACTTGAGCCTATGTTTTTATTGAGCCGCGTTACAATTTTTAATAATTTTATATAATTATTTACATTTATCGGGCGTGATAATTTTTCTCAAGGCCTCCTATAGCCTGGGGGCTATGTTATAATATTGGCATTGTAATAATTTTCGCCCCTTGAATCCGGTCAAAAACTCGAAACCCAAAGGAGATGTTCCCCATGAACCTAGCCAGCTCAAGCATCAACAGCCAAATCCTGAGAATCATCATTGCTTCCTTTGCTATTTTATATCTGTGCAATTATTTTCTTCATATCCCGGCCTTAAACTATATCGGCAGTGCTTTGCTGCTTTATATTATGTCCCAGTCGATCCTGCGCATCCCCAAAGTGAATCGCCGCGTGGTTTCCGGATTGATCCTCCTGGGGGCAGGCCTGCTCTTCTGGAGTGACGCCAGTCTCTTGTCCTGGATCAGTGCAATCATGAAAAATGCCAATCTGGTCACTTTATTCATCTGTGTTCCCATGATGTCCATGCCGTTTTTCTATGAAGATTATCAAGGAGAATTAAAAGCCGTCGCCCAAACCCGCATGCAAAATCTGCTGTCTTTCTGCGTGCTGGTCTTCTTCAGCACCCATGTTCTGGGCGTTCTGATCAGCATCGGGGCGGCGGTTATCATCTATGAACTGCTGCTTCCCAATGCCCGCCTTTACCAGGCTGAAGACATCTTTTTGATGACCTTGACCCGCAGTTACTGCTCCGCCGGCTTCTGGTCGCCCGCCTGGGCATCGGTTCTCGTGGTAACCTCCCAGCTGGACATTGAATGGCTTTACCTCATTCCCATCGGACTGGCGGGCACCTTGATTTACTTCCTACTGGATATGGCTTCCATTGCCTTTAAAATTAAAAAAGACCCCAGCCGTTATCCGCGTTTGAAGCCTGAAGAGGGTGTCCAGGTCCATTGGAAAAAAGTCTATACAATGTTAACCCTGGCCGGCCTCCTGATTGCCATGATCATCCTTGCCAGTGTGGTGACGCCCTGGAACCTGATGATCATCATTCCGTTGGTCTCCATGATCTTCCCGCTCCTTTGTGCCGTCTTCCAAAAGCATTTGCCAGCCTATCGGGAGGGGATGGGCCGATATTATCGGCATTCCTTGCTTAAAGTACAGAACGAAGTGACCTTGTTTGCAGCCGCCGGTTTTCTTGGCAAAGCCCTTGAGCTCTCCGGCGTTGGTCAGAAATTGCCTGGCTTGATTCCTGATTGGCTATCCCATTATCCGGCACTGCTCATTGCTTTCATCATGGGCCTCATGATCATTCCGTCCCTGATCGGCGTGCACCCCGTGGTCACCGGGACCGCCTTGGTGTCCGCCATTGTCCCTGCTTCCATCGGGCTGGGTACCATGACCTTTGCCGTAACCATCATCGTCGGCTGGCTCCTGACCATCGTTCTCTCGCCCTTTTCTGCCACTTCGCTCATTACCAGCGGGTTGACCGGAAAAACCTCCTGGTCGATTTCCCTGGGCATGAATGGAAGGTTCGGTTTAATATGCGTTGCACTCTTCAGCCTGCTGATCAGCCTCGCGAGTCCCTTGTTGTAAAAATCCAACCGGCTTTTTATGCGTCATTGACCGAGAGCCTGATGGCGACCGGTTTTTCGATTTCAATGCTGTCCGGTGTGACCCGGCAATCATAGACTAAAATCCCGACGCCTGCCGCCGAGGCCTCCCGCAAGATCTGGGCAAAGGCCGCATGCCTCAAAGCATTCGGCATAAAATAGGAGACATCCTTCATTTGGACCACAAAGGCCACGAAGGCCCCATACCCCTCGGCCTTTGCCTTCATAAGCTCCTTCAAGTGCTTGATGCCGCGCTCTGTAGGCGCATCCGGAAAGAGCACCGCGCCATCCTCTTCAAGCGTGACCCCCTTCACTTCAATAAAAGCCTGCCAAGGCTTTTTTTCTTTGTCCTCCGCAGATACCAAAAAATCGAGACGGGAAGCACCGTAACGCGTTTCCCGCTGGATCGAGGATACAGGGCCCGTCTGTCCCGGCAGCTGGATCCTTCCGGTCTGAAGACCTTCCGCAAAAACCTGGTTGGGGGCTTGAGAATCCATGTTGACCAGGCGGTCTCCCTTTTGGACCGCGATCAAGTCACAGGGTGTGCGCCGATTCAGGTTCTGTGAAAAGGAGAGGTACACCGGGGCCCCCGGAATCAAGAGCTCCCGGCATCGTCCTGTATTTTTGACATGAGCGGTGACGATTTCCCCGTTCATCTGGCAATGGGCGATAAATCGGTTGGGGCGGTCCAGAAAACGAGCTGGCCGTATGTCTGAGTAATGCATCTTACCGGTACCTTCTGCCTGAGGTTTTTTTGCCCGGTTTGGCCTTGCCGGCATGTTTCACATGGCCTTCCTGCTTCAGCTTGCCGCCGGCTTTCACAAAGCCCATGGCCTTGGGCGCCTGGGCTTCGATCAGCTGAAAATCGACAAAACCGGCATCCAGATCCACTTTGGCCAGGCGAACCTTGATTTTCTGTCCCATGCTGTAGCTTTTTCGCGTCCGCATCGCAACCAGACGCAGGTGGGCTTCATCAAATTCATAAAAGTCCTGCAAGGTGGAAATATGGGCAAGCCCTTCCACGGTGTTGGGCAGTGTCACATAAAGCCCATAACTGGCTACACCACTGATCACGCCTTCAAATTCTTCGCCCAGGTGATGGGACATATATTCCGCTTTCTTCAGTGTATCCACTTTACGTTCCGCGTCTTCCGCCACCCGCTCGCACAGGGAGGTCTGTTCGGCGTAACGTTCAAGACGGGCCTGGAGCCGATGCTTATCTTCATCAGGCATCCCGCCTTCCATTCCCAGTCTCTTGATGATCCGATGGATCGCCAAATCGGAATAGCGCCGGATCGGGGATGTAAAATGACTGTAATAGGGAGAAGCCAATCCGAAATGGCCCAAGTCCAAGGGACTGTAGCGGGCGTGGGCCAGGGAACGCAGAAGAAGCGTGGAAACCGTTTCCTGATCCGGCCGGCCCTTGATTTCCTCCAGCAAATCCTGATAGACATGCGGATCGATGGTGCTGGCATATCGGACCGTCGTTTCACCTTCTTCATCCACAGCCAGGACCGCCCCCGATTTCTTGTGCCTTAGAAGCGTCTTCGCTGCGGCATCGTCGTGATCCCGGGAGGAATGGGCGCCGTGGCGTTCTTTGAACAACGAGCCGGTTTTCAGGTGCAGGCCAAAGGCAGATAAAGCGGTGTTCAGTTTGGACAAGCCTTCCAAAGGCGGGGTTTCGTGGACCCGGTACAAGAATGGGACCCCCTTCCTGATGGAGTGGGTTGCCACCGTTTCGTTAGCAAGAATCATGAATTCTTCGATGATCATTTCGGAAAGCATCCGGTCTTTGCGGCTGATTTCCGTCACATAACCTGCTTCGTCCAGCTTGATTTTGCATTCAGGAAAATCGAAGTCGATAGCGCCTCGTTTGATCCGCGCTTTTCGCAGCACCATACACAGCCGGGCCATCTCCAGCAGCATCGGTTCAATGCTGCGATCCTTGAAATAAATATGTTCCGGCTGATTGCGCAGGGTCTCCCCGCTGCGGCCCTCCAAGGCCGCCCGGGTGCTCCAGCCTTGCCGGTTCAAAAATCCCTGAACCTGGGCGTAATTCAATTTTTCATGGATCCGTACCAGCGTGGGTTCAATGGTATAGCTGACCACCTTCCCCCGCTCATTGACGGTCATGATGCAGCTCATCGCCAGACGGTTCTCCCCGGCATTCAGA
>CALMWJ010000163.1 GCA_937873525.1 uncultured Peptococcaceae bacterium
CAAATCATGCAGCACCTTCTGGAAAAGAATGGTTTTGAACGCTGCGGCATCATCTATCTCGAAGACGGAAGCCCCAGAATCGCTTATCAATTCGCCGGATAAGCGATTGCCTGGCGGCAAAAAGGAGGGGCGGTCTATGATCAAAGCAGGCTTGGTGGTGAATCCCATTGCAGGCATGGGCGGCAATGTGGGGCTTAAAGGGACCGACGGCGGTTTGTTCCGCAAAGCAATTGAATTGGGGGCAAGGCCCTCCTCGGGAGAAAGGATGCGCGAAGTGCTCTCTTTGGTCACCCGGAAAGATCTGTATTTCCTTTGCGGTCCTGGAGCCATGGGCGAAGACTGCCTGAAAGGCACCGGGTTCGAGTTCCGGGTCGTCGGTAAAATCGGAGCGGAAACCAGCGCTCAGGACACCAAAGCCGTCGTCAGAGAAATGCTCCGGGAAGGCATTCGGCTTCTGATTTTTGTCGGCGGCGATGGCACGGCCAGGGATGTCCTGGATGTCGTTGGTCTGGACACGCCGGTGATCGCGGTCCCTGCCGGTGTCAAGATGTTCAGTGCCGCCTTCGCGATTTCCGCCCATGCCGCCGCAGAGATGATCAATACTTTTGGACAGGCATTTACAGAAAAAGAAATCCTGGACATCGACGAGGAGGCCTTCCGGGACAACCGTTTGGTGGCTAAACCCTATGGCGTTGTCATGGTTCCCGACATCCAGCATCTTCTTCAGGGTAAAAAGACCGGCTCGGCTGTTCAGGGCGACGTGGTCGATAAAAAGAAAGAGGTCGCCCGCTTCATTGTTGAAAATATGGTGGAAGATGTCCTCTACATCCTCGGTCCCGGAACGACCCTGAAAACCGTCACGGATGCGCTGGGCCTAGAAAAGACGCTGCTGGGCATTGACGCGGTCATCAACGGCAAGCTGGCTGGCAAAGACTTGAACGAAAACCAACTTTTGTCTTTAATTGAGAAATTCGGGAAAGTCAAAATCATCGTGACGCCCATCGGAGGCAGCGGCTATATTTTCGGGCGGGGCAGCCGGCAAATTTCTTCAAAGGTCTTGGCGCTTGCAGGCAAAAAAAATGTGATGGTGGCCAGCACCCTGGACAAAGTCGGCGGGCTGGATTGCCTGCGGGTGGACACCGGCGATTATGAGGTGGACCGGTCCATCAGCGGAAAAATCCCGGTCATCATCGGCTATAAAGAAGAAATCATCATGGAGGTCAAATGCTGATCGATCTGAGTTCCAATGAAAATCCCTATGCCCCAAGCTGTAAGGTGGCTGAGGCAGCCATTCAAGGGCTGGAAGGCATGAACCGGTATGTGGAGCCGGAGGAACTGCATATGCTTCGCAAAGCCTTGGGGGAATATTGCGGCGTTGGGACGGAGCGGATCCTTCCCGGTCCGGGTACCGGCTATCTCCTGGAACGGGTCCTATGCGGCCTTGCCGTCGGCAGAGAATTGGTTGTGCTCAACCCAGCCTTTCTTTCCTGTTTGGATCTGGCCGCGCGCCTATGTAAAAGGATTGTCCGGCTGCAGCTGAAGCCTCCTTCTTTCGAGGTGGATTGGACCCTGCCGGCGTCAGGACCCGCACTGGTGATCCTTGAATCTCCCAACAATCCGACCGGGCAATGCCTGATCAGCCGGGAAGCATTAAAAAGCCTTCTGAAAAATGAGGACTGCCTGGTCCTGATCGACGAGGCGGGTTACGAATACGCTGGGAAAACCTTCATGGATCTGATTCCGGACCATCCCAATCTGGCCCTATGTCGTACCTTGGACAAGGCCTTTGGCTTGGCAGGACTTCGGGTCAGCTGGCTGGTTTGCGGCGATGCGTTTATGAAAGCTTTGCACATGGAGAATGTGTGTCTGTGCCGGCCTGCTCTTCGAGCGGCCCTGGCCGCCCTGGAGGAGCAGCGGGCGGTTCTGGAAGAAGTCAAAGGTGTGATTGAGGAGAGAGAACGCTTGAAGGCAGCCTTGTCACAGCTTGGCCTTGAAGTATTCCCAAGCGAAGCCAATTATCTGCTGGTCCGGTCTCCGCGTCCGGATTTGGGCTTGCTGCTTCGAAAAAGGGGAATCCTCATCGCGGATCTGTCCGGACAGTGGTTTTCAGGATATTTCAGGATCTCGATCGGGCGGCCGGAGGAGCATCAGGCTCTGGCAACTGCCGTGGAAGATATCTTGCGGACAGAAGAAGGGTTCATGGACTAGGACAGATCACTGCAATTCCATGAACGCAGTTGACCGAACAGCTTATCATGACATAGAGCCGCAGGACTGCAGTTCATTGGCTGCAGTCTTGTGGCTTTTTTGAAGATGAGGCATTGATGAATCGAGGCCGGACATCGGGATGCCATGCGTCCGCATACTGCGTCCACATCGTGGCCGCCATTGCCGAAAACAAAAAAATATATCGAAAAACGATAAATGAATATTGTGCAACAATAAACCTTGTGCTATAGTACAAACAGGTTGAGAAATATCAAATCCACAAGGACGGAGGTTGGTTTTATGTGGAGCGGAGAGAATTCCATCCGGCTCAGCAGGATCTGCGTATTGGTTTTTTCACTCATGCTGGCGGGCGTGGCTTTGTCAGCGCCTTGGCTGGTGAGATGGTTTCTGGATTTTTCCCGGGCGGAGCTTGCCGGAAAGGACGGGTGCTTTTTTACGACGATCTATCTCGGGAGCCTGCCGGCAGCGGTGCTGCTGCATAAGCTGTATCGCCTGCTTCGCCACCTGGAAATGGGGCAGGTGTTTATCCAGGCCAATGTGGAGGACCTGAGGCGGATCTCCTGGTGCAGCTTTGCCGGCGCCTTGATTTGTCTGATTTCCTCACTGTATTACATACCTTGGATTTTTGTGTCCGTGGCTGCCGCGTTTATGGGGCTGATCGTGCGGGTTGTCAAAAATGTGTTTGCCCAGGCTGTGGAGCTGCAGAATGAATCGGAACTGACGATCTGAGGGAGGTGGAGAGCAGATGCCAATTATTGTGAATCTGGACGTGGTCATGGCCAAGCGCAAAATGTCTTCCGGCGAGCTGGCTGAAAGAATTGGAATCAGCCAAGCCAATCTCTCCATCCTGAAGACCGGCAAAGCGAAGGCCATGCGGTTTTCCACGTTGGAGTCCATTTGCGAGGTCCTGGATTGCCAGCCCGGCGACATCCTGGAGTTCAGGAAACAAGATTCGTAAGGAGGCGGAGTTAATGAAATGGCTTTTTGCAGCAAATCCGGGAGGCGGGTCATTGACCGACGGCTCCGCCGAAGCGAGGGAGACCCTTCTGAGTCATCCGGTTAAGCCGCGCTTTGTGCCGGACAGGAAGGACAGTCTCTTTGCCATAGCCGCCTTTGTTTTGGGATTTTTCTTTGTGCGCTGGGTCTTCCTGGCGTGGCAGGGTTGGGGGGTTGCGGTATTCACCCTGGCCTATGGCCTGACGGTCGCGTTATATCTGACGCGGAAAGGCGCAGCCATTTCCCGGTCCGGCTGGTTCTGGCTTGCCGCCGCGTCGGTGGTGGGGGTCAGCTATGGGCTATATGACAACCGGGGTCTGGAACCCTGGCGCAGCCTGTTTCTTTTTTGCGCCGCGGTTTACGCGGTGCCGAGCGCATCGGGGAGACTGATCCTGGGCCGCACCGGCAATTGGATGCTGCTGGACGGCATCAACGGGGTGCTGGTGATCCCCTTCAGGAATTTTGCCAATCAATACAAAAGCTTATCCGCAGCGGTCAGCATCCGGGGACGGCTGGGAAAGCAGCTGGCCTCGGTCCTCTTCGGTCTGCTGCTGGCCCTTGGATTCTCCGGCATGGTGCTGCCTTTGCTCATGAAGGCGGACGGCGGCGGGTTTTCGATGCTCGTGCATGGCTTATATGAATATTACAGCTGGGCGAGAAACCAGTTTTCCGATTTGATCTTTCAGGGGATGCTGGCCATTCCTGTGGCGGCTTACATCTTCGGGCTGACGTCAGGCTGTGCCCATGACCTGGGCTGCAAGACCTTCAAGCCGGAAAGCGTCCGGAACACCCTGGAGTCCCTTCGGGTGTTGCTGCCTGCAACGCTGTACACCACCCTCGGGCTGACCTGTATCCTTTACGGCGTCTTCATCGGCAGCCAACTGCCCTATTTTTTCTCTGCTTTTGCAGGGCAGAGGCCGGAAGGCTGGCTGGTGTATTCCGAATATGCCCGAAGCGGCTTTTTTGAGCTCTGCCAGATCGCGGCCATCAATCTATCCTTGCTGGTTTTGGCCAACCTCTTCAGCAAGCGGCCGCGCCAGGAGGACCTGTTCCTGAAAATCCTCAACGGCCTGCTGGCCATGCTGACGTTGCTGCTGATCGCCACGGCTTTCAGTAAGATGGCCTTGTATATCGGAGCCTACGGATTGTCCATGCGCCGGCTGCTGCCCTGCCTTTTTTTGATTTTTCTGGCTCTGGTCTGCATCGGGGTCGTCCTGCTGCAGAAATGGCCTTTCTCAATCCTGCGCTTTGCTGCCGCGGCGGGCACGGTCATGCTCTGCCTCCTCTGCTTGTCGAATCCGGATGGGTTGGTGGCAAACTACAATGCGGACCGATATCTTTCGGGAACGCTGGAAAGCTTCGATGTGGAGATTCTGAACCGTTCCGGCGCGGCCGGCGTGGAGCCGGCCATCAAGGTCTATCGGTTGACGGAGGATCCTTGGCTCAAGGATGCCCTGATGGCCTATATCAACCGGCAGATGGAGATCAGCGCGGGGATGGAGGGGAGAACCTGGGATAATCTTCAGAACCTTCGCAGCCGCCAGACCATCCGGGAGTTTATGGGGGAATAAGCCAATACACCGTGACCGGGCACAGACAGACGGTATTTCTTGGTCGTGTGACCGAGTCACTGAAAATCCGCTCCAAGTTCGATATGATTTGATTAAATTATCGCAATGGAGTGTGTCATTATGAAAAAGATACTGCTTTATCCGGCAAACCATTTGACCACCGTGATCCCCATCGCACTGATCCTGGGGTTTTCCGCCGGTTTGGCCTTGGACACCTCGTTTTTCAAGAATTATATTCTTCTGATCACCTTCATCATGATTTTCCCCACCATGATCGGCTTTAAGCTTAAGGAAGCGGTGGATCTGTCCCATATGAAGACGCTGCTGCTGTCTTTGGGGATCAACTTTGCCGTGATCCCCGTCATCGCTTATTGGATCGGCATCACCTTTCTGGGAAGCGAACCGGCGATGCTGGCTGGATTGATCATGATCTCCCTGTTTCCTACCAGCGGCATGACCATATCCTGGACCATGCTCAGCAAAGGCAATGTGCCGGCGGCCATCAAGATCACGGCGGTCAGCCTTCTGCTGGGATCCTTCCTGGCCCCATGGTACCTGTACGTTTTGGCGGGAAAATTTGTTGACATCGATCCGGTCCAAACCCTTTTCACGATCCTCCAAATCGTGGTGCTGCCTATGGTTCTGGGGAATTTGACCTATCGGCTGCTGATGAGAAAATATACACCGCAACAGTTCAACCAGGAAGTCAAACCCTATCTGCCGGCTGTCAGCACTTGGGCGATGCTGGCCATCGTTTTCGCCAGTATTAGCATGAGGGCCTCGGTCATCCTTTCGAATCCCGCCATCCTTGCCAAGCTGCTGCTGATTCTGGTGGCTTTTTACCTGATCAACTTCTCTCTGAGCACCTGGGTCGCCAGAAAAACCCTGCGGCCGGAAGACGGCTTTGCCCTGCTTTATGGGACGGTCATGAGAAATCTTTCGATTGCCCTTGGCATCGCTGTGGCCTCTTTTGGCCCCGAGACGGCGCTCATCATCACCCTTGCCTTCATCATCCAGGTTCAGGGTGCGGCCTGGTATGGCAAGCTGGCTCCCAAATATAAATGGCTTCAAGGGGGAGGATCCTCTGAAAAGAAAAGAACCCCTGCTGCCGGCTGATTGGGATTCCGCCGGAAGCTATGACAACCCTTGCTTTCAAAAATGCTTCATCTGTGCAAATACCCGCTTCGGCAAGCCCGTCCCTTTTTTGAGGCGGGCTTTTTGTATGCCTCTAGTAAATATCAGGTCAAAGCGATACAATATCTTAAACAAGCAGAAAAACATATCGGCTATGAGATGGTCTCGCCAAAAGAGAGGAGGAATCATGATGGGTTCGTTGGTGGAAAAGGTTTTAAACGCGGCAAGGAAATACAATGTTTTGGATTATGGCTTTTTCAAATTGCTTATGATCACATTTGGGATCCTGCTGGGGGTATATTTCGAAACGTTTTTTTGCGGCGTGCTTTGGGCCGTATGGGCTTTGATGATCGTATCGGCACTCTGGATGCTGTATAAAATATTGAAGTATACCCATTAACTTCCTGCATTTCACGGCTGGGTCGATTTCAGCCCGCCCCGGGAAAATAGTGATCAAAAGGCGATCGCAATGGATAAGAGAAAATAGAGTTTGCGAAAAGGGGAAATCAAAATATGATGTGGATTCTGGGAATCATCATTTTTCTCATTCTGGCCGTCATTCTATGGTTTGCGATCCCCTATTCGCCGATGAAGGCGGAATTCATGCGGCTGAAAGACCGGCAGAATGCTGAACAGAGGCCTTCGGAAGAAATATTTTCGGAAGAGGACCTTGCCCGTCTGCCGCTTCCCCTGCAGAGATACATACGGCAATGCGGTTTCATAGGCAGACCCAAAATGGTCAACATGAAAATGACCCATCGGGATGTTGGATTTGTTTTTCCTCCCCCCATGCCAAAGCTGAAGATTCGATGCACCCAGTTCAACCGGAGCGGGAAGCCGGAGCGTGTTGCTTTGATCGAAACACGATTGTACGGGATCCCCTTTGAAGGGATCGATGCTTATCAGGAGGGCGTTGGCTCCATGAAAGGCAAGCTGGCCAAAAGCGTCACCTTGTTTGATCATCGAGGCGAAGCGCTGGACAAGTCCAGCCTGGTCAACTGCCTGGCGGAAAGCCTGCTGATGCCCAGCATTGTCCTGCAAGATTTCATGACCTGGGAAGCAGTCGATGGGAACAGGGTCAGAGGCACCATGTCTTATAACAACCTCTCGGTCAGCGGAATTTTTACCTTTGATGGACAAGGCCTTCTGGCGGATTTCACAACAGAAGACCGGATGTATGTGGATACGGAGGGCAACGCCAAACAAATTCCCTGGTCAGCGGTTTGCGGGGATTATCGTGAGGTTAGCGGCATTTTGCAACCCCGCACGCTGCAGGCCGTATGGCACCTTCCGGAAGGGGATTTGCTATATTTTGACGGGCACGATACCCTCATCGAATATGATGTGAATGAATAAACGACAAGGTCGGCTTTGGATCGCGCAGAAAAATACCCCCGATCATTGATCGGGGGCAAGAATTTTGCAGTGCCTATTGAGATCAAGGGACAGTTATTCCCGGAATCAGGCTTTTGCCTTCAGCGACAGCTGGCGCAATTCTTTTTTCGCTTGGTCCAGAGATTTTTCCATGGCTTTAAGGGAGGACAGCTTCTCCTTGAACTGGTTGATATCTTCATTGCTCAGCTTCAGGTCCTGCATCAGGCTGAGCCGATCGGCTTCCTCCAGGGATTCCAGGGTTTTCATGATGCGCAGTCTTTCTTCGAGATTGCGGATGAATTTTCTATTTTCAGCATGCTGTTTATGGATCAATGTGACCAGGAGCTTGATGGTTTCCGGAGCCATGGGATCGACCTCCTTGCTTTATGCCATTATATAAATCATATTACCTCCTCATGAATAATGCAACCATAAACATCGGGGGACAGAAAGGGTGGGTTTATGCCGTTTTATGTCAAAATCCTGCTCAGCGTGATCGTCATCGTGGCTGCATCCCGGATCGGACAATATTTTCCATCTCTATCCGGCCTGCTGGCCGCCATGCCTTTGACTGGAACGATCGTGATGGTCATTCTCTATACCGAGACGTCGGGGGATCCCCAAAAAATGGAGGGCTATACCGGAGGAACCTTGTGGGGCAGTCTTCTAAGCATCCTGTTTTTTATTACCGCACGAATCTGCTTTCGCAAGAGCCTGTCTTTGACCCTTACTCTGCTGATCAGCTTTGGGATATGGCTAGCCGGTGCAGTGATCAACCAGATGTTCCTGTGATACGAAAGATTGAGGTGGTGGGATGGATCAGCATCAAGCCGTCGACCAATATATTGCTGAGCGTGGGGAGACCGCGCAGGCTTGGCTTAGAGTTTTTGTAGATGCCATGCGGAAAAACCATCCGGAGATCGAAGAAACCCTGTCCTATCAGATGCCGCTTTATGTTCTTGAACGGGGTAAAAATCGCAACTATATTGCTTTTGGAACGCCAAAAACCCACTTTTCATTCCACACGCTGGATTTTGCGATGATCGAGAAGCTGCACAAAATCCTGCCCGCTTCCGGAAAAGGGAAGGGCTGCGTCAATGTGAAATACACCGATGTCGGCCGTCAGAGCATTCTGCTGGAGGCCATGGATGAGATCATCGAAAGGCACCGCGCAGGTTAGATCGCTCAATTTCAAAGCCGGGTGTTTGTGCAAAGGAGTGACGGAATGGAAGCGGAGCTCATTGCCCCCTGCGGGATGAACTGCGGGCTGTGCATCAGTTATCTTGCAAAGAAAAACGACCTGAACCAGAAAGGCTTCAAAAAGAAATACTGTCCGGGTTGCCTGCCTCGCGGCAAGCACTGCACCTTTCTGAAGGGGCATTGCGGCCTATTGGGCGACGGGCTTGTACGGTTTTGCTTTGAGTGCGAACAATTCCCTTGCCGCCGCCTGAAGGATCTGGATAAGCGCTATCGCACCCGGTATCACATGAGCATGATCGAGAACCTGGAATTCATCAAAGCCCACGGGCTTAAAACCTTTCTGGAGAAGGAAACGGCCTTATGGCGCTGTCCCCGTTGCGGCGGCACCATCTGCTGTCATACTGGTTTGTGCCTGCACTGCGATGAGGATGTGCTGCGCAAGAAAAGAACCTATTGCTGGGACGAGGAGGCCGCTTCGGCACATGCTGAAGAAAAGTCTTGACCGTCCGGATGTTTCGTGTTACGCTTGTTAGCAATTAAATATGGTCAAAGGCGCTGATGAAAGAGAGTACCTGTTTTTGGATGCACAGAGAGAAGATGGCTGGTGTAAATCTTCGTGAAGAGAGCAGGGAAGCGGTTTCTGAGCTGTGAACCGAACGACGCATGTCTAGTAGACTTCAACGAAATTCCCGATCGTTACACCGGGAGCGGTATCAATTCGATTGCCTTCGCGGCCGTTGATTTCGTACCGGCAAAGTGCAGAGGAAACTCTGAATTTAGGTGGTAACACGGATGTTTATTCGCCCTAAGCTGATTGATTTCAGTTTAGGGTTTTTTTATTTGCGAAAGGCGGTTTTGATGATGGAAAAGATGTACGATAAATCCAAAAAATTAAATCAAGTGACCTATGATGTCAGGGGCCCTGTCCTGGAGGAGGCCAACCGGATGCTGCGCAATGGGACCGATGTGCTGCGTTTGAACATCGGAAATCTTGC
>CALMWJ010000164.1 GCA_937873525.1 uncultured Peptococcaceae bacterium
TGGTAGAATATGGTGGACATTAAGATTTTGAAGCAAGGGGATCATCGCCATGGAACAAGAAATCTTTACCCTCAAATGGACCGGAGCTGAGCTGCAGCTCATCGATCAAACCCTTCTGCCCTGCAATATAGCCTATGTCGAAATGGGATCCTACGAAGCGGTTTTCGACGCCATCCGCCACATGAAGGTGCGCGGCGCTCCGGCCATCGGCATTGCCGCAGCCTACGGCATGGTTTTGGCGGCCAAGGCTGCGCCGGCACAGGACCCGTCCTCCTTCCAGGCGGCCCTGGAACAGGCGGCTTGCCGTCTGGTGGAATCCCGCCCCACCGCCGTGAATCTGCGCTGGGCGGTGGAACGAATGCTGGATAAAGCGAAGACTTCCCAAGCCCTTGCAATACCGGCCATTATCCAAGCCCTTGAACAGGAGGCCATCCGGATCCATGACGAAGACCGCCGGATCAACCGGGCCATCGGCGCCCATTTGCTGAGCCTTTTGAAGAATGGCGCCGGGGTGCTGACCCATTGCAATGCCGGCGCTCTGGCGACTTCCGAATACGGCACCGCCCTCTCCGTATTTTACACAGCTCTGGAGAAGGGCATTCGTCTGAAGGCCTATGCCGACGAAACCCGGCCCAGGCTGCAGGGCGCCCGTCTGACGGCTTTTGAGCTTCTTCACAACGGCGTCGACGTGACCCTGATTTGCGACAACATGGCCGCCGTGGTCATGGCCCAAGGCAAAATCGACGCGGTCATCGTCGGCTGCGACCGGATCGCGGCCAACGGCGACACTGCCAACAAAATCGGCACCTTCAGCGTGAGCATCCTGGCGAAGCATTTCGGGATCCCATTGTACATTGCGGCGCCCACGCCCACCATTGACATGGCCTGTCCCACCGGTGCCGACATCCCCATCGAGGAACGGGCAGCGGAAGAGATCACCATGGTGGAGCAAGTCCGGATCGCACCGGCCGGGATCAAAACCTTCAACCCCGCCTTCGATGTGACCCCCGCCGCTCATATTACAGCCATCGTTACGGAAAAAGGGATCGTCGTTCCGCCTTTCGGCGAAAACCTGAAGAAGCTTTTTCAATAAGACGCCCGATTGCCCGATCATCGCGATCTATATTAAAGGGAGGATCATCGCCATGAAACTGACGGTCTTATGCGACAACAACACCATCATCGACCGGTACTATCTCGGGGAACCCGGCATCGCTCTGCTGATCGAGGATGCGGGTAAAAAAATCCTGCTGGATACCGGCTATTCCGATGTATTTTTACACAACGCCTATATCATGGGCATCGATCTGAAGGATCTGGACTTCCTGGCGATCTCCCATGGCCACGACGACCATACCGGCGGACTGGCCAGCCTGCTGAAATATTATGAAGCGGCCCAAATGCAGAAGAAGGTCGAGCTGGTGGCGCATCCGGAGGCCTTTGAAACAAAGGTCTGCCACGGCCGCGAAATCGGCCTGAATCTCAAGGAATTTGCGCTGACTGCTTATTTCAGGCTGAATAAAACCAAGGAACCTTTCCACCTCACCGACCGTTTAGTCTATTTGGGGGAGATCCAGCGGCGGAATGATTTCGAAAATAAAATCCCCATCGGCTCGGTGCGGAATGCACAGGGCGAATGGGTTCCGGATTTCCTGGCGGATGACACCGCCCTGGCCTACCGTTCCGACGAGGGGTTGGTCATCATCACCGGCTGTTCCCACAGCGGCATCTGCAACATCATTGAGCAGGCGAAAATCCTTTGCGGGGAAACGCGCATCGCCGATGTGATCGGCGGCTTCCATCTGCTGGACACGCTCCCCGCGCTCATGGCCCAGACGCTTCAGTATTTGTCCGCTCAGTCCATCTGCTGCATGCATCCCTGCCATTGCACCGACCTGCAGGCCAAAATCGCCCTGTCCAAGGTTTTGAAGGTGGAGGATACCGGCGTCGGCGCCGTTTATACCTATTGATTCTCCCGGACCAAAGCCTCTTCGGCCGCCTTTCAAAGCCCCATGCCCGTCCGCCGCAGCAATCCGCAGCCAACTGCTGGATCCGCTGCGGTCTTTTGCGTTCGCCACCGAGGAATGGTAAAATAGAAAATGGCCTTTGCTGCGAACGCGCAGAGTGTCTTGGCACGAATATTGCAGATATTGTTTTGTGACGCCTTGTTGCGGCGCCGCAGATCATGACAACATGCCTCAAGGGGGAGCTATGAATCACCGGCTTTTTAAAATCATCTTCGGGCTTTCCACGGCGCTTCTGGTCCTGTCCCTGCTCGGCCTTTTTTTCTGGAAGCCCCTTGGTCCTTTGCAGCCGGCTGCGGAGAAGCCCTTGGTATTGCAGGAAGAAGAAATCGTTCCCTATGACCTCCTGTCGGATGTGAAGGATGAATATTCACTGAATATCCAAAGCCAGCTGCCGGAAAGTGAAATGCACATCCCGGCCCAGGCTTTATGCGTCATGGTGGAAAAGTATGTGGATGCCATGAAGTGCCATTTCCAGTGTCCCGGCGAGCATGAAGGCGAGCTTCGGCTGATATCGGAGGCATTGCTTTTGGACGAGGTTTTCGAAACCCACCGGTACGGTCTGACCTCCAACAAGCAACTGCAGGTGGTGACCCCGCTGTATACGCTGGCCTTTCAATGTGTCGTCCGGAAAAGCTCCGGCATCCGCAGCCTGAATGAACTGGCGGGCAAGCGGGTCGCCGTCGGCCCCGCGGGCAGCGAAACCGAACGCCTGACCCGCAGATTGTTCGAAGCCCACGGATTGGCCGCCTCCTCCTTCATCCCGGTCTTTATCGATATGTCAGAGGCTGCCGAGGCGATGGAAGCCGGGAATGTGGACTGCATTGCGGTCCATTCCTCCGTTCCCAGTCCATTCATCGCCCGCCTCGCTTCAAATTTCGACATCACCCTGCTTCCCCTGGATCAGGTCCGCTTCATCGACCGCATTGGCGAGATTTTACCCGGCTATGAAATCGTCACCATTCCCAGCCAAACTTATAAAGGCATGGACGGCTATATTCTGACCGCGGCCACGAAGGTGATGCTTGCGGCGGAGCGCGACACGAAAATGGTCATCACCTATGAGGTCACCAAAGCTTTGTACGACCATATGACGGAGTTCAAATCGATTTTTCCGGCAGACCGGGAAATCAAAGGCGACCAGCTCAACGACCGGTCCGCGGTTTCTTTTCATCAGGGCGCAACCAAATATTTCTGGGAAAGAGATTTGATATGGAAATGATCAAGAATCCCTTGCTGAACAAACGCCATCCGAAATCCTGTTTCCGCCGGGGACTGGCCTGCCTGCTGATTGCCTGCGCCGTCCTTGGTTTTCCGGTGACCGCTTTCGCAGATGATCCGGCGGCGGATACCATCCGCATCGGCGTGGAGGTCAACACGCCCCCCTATTCCTACGTGGACAACAACGGCATGATCAAAGGCTTCAATGTGGACCTGGTCCGGGCGGTCGCCATTGAAATGGGTTATGACATTGAATTGTATGCCCAGACGTCTTCCGACCTGAGCAAAAACCTCTTGAAGCATGGTCTGGATGCGGTCATCAGCAGCCATTTGAGCGACTCCGGTTTTTTAGCCTCCAACGCACTTATCGAAAGCCAGGATGCGATTTTTGTCCGCTCTGACAATCAATACATCTCCGACCTGGAAGGCTTCTGGAACAGCGCCGTGGCGGTCAGCACCCAGAGCCTGACCGCCACCATCAGCACGTATCTTGAAAAATATGACACCGAAAGTCCTAAAATCGTTCAGGATCAGGAGCATGGCTTTCTTTTGCTGATGAACGGCGAGGTGGATTCCTACATTGGCAACAAAGCCGCCGGAATGTACCTGATCCAGAAATGGAACCAGGAAGAATACATCAAGGCGGTTGGAGAACCCTTCAACATCAGCACGTATAACTTTTACACCAACACGACCGACAAGGCGCTCCTGGCCCAGCTGAACGAGGGTCTGGATGCTGTGGCCAGTGACAGCAGCTTCGAAAAAATCTATGAAAAATGGTTCGGCGAAAGCGCCGCTTCCTATGACAAAAAAATCCGCAAGCTCCTTCTTGCGGTCAGCGGCATTTCCCTGATCGCCCTCATCATTATGATCCTGGCCATGAAGTGGCGGAAAACCCTGAAGGCCCAGGTGGAACGGCGGACCGAGGAACTGAACCTGGTCAATGAGGCGCTGCTGGTCCAGCAGAATGTGCTGAAGGACAAGGACCAGTTCAAAGAAGACATTTTGAACAGCGTCCCCACCGGCATCATCGCCTTTGACCGGCTCGGCCGGATCACCTCCATGAACGCCAGAGCCTGCGATGTGCTGTCTATCAAAGACGGTGCCGCCGGGTCAGAATCCCGGAGCCTTGAAGCCGTCCCCTTTATGGACCGGGACAAATTCGCCGATGTTTTGGAACATGGCTCCTTCTATGCCGATCTGGAAGGCGATCTGGTTTCCGGCGGCGAGACCAAAACCTTGGTTTACCAGCTCTATCCCATGCGCAACGGGATCGGGCAATCCAGCGGCGCCATCGTCAATTTTACGGATATCAGTAAAGAACGTCGCCTTGAACAGGAAATGACCAAGTTCGATAAAATGAAGTCTTTGGATCTCCTGGTTTCCGAATTTGTTCATGAGATCCGCACGCCTCTGACCTCCATCAAGGCCATGGTGGAGCTGATGCCCGGGAAGATCGACAATCCGGACTTCCGCCGAAATATGATGGAAATCGTCACCATGGAGGTGGACCGCCTGGGAAGCCTTGTGAAAACCCTCTCCGATTACGCCCGGCCGAAGCAAAGCCATTCCAGAACCTTCGAGATCAAGGAAATCCTGGACAACGTCATTCTGCTGCTGCAGCGAAAATTTGAAGAAAGAAACATCGTTTTGAATACGGAGTATGCCGCCGGTTTGAGAATTCATGGAGACCCCATGCAGCTGATGCAGGTCTTTTTGAATCTGGTCCTGAACAGCTTGGAATCTCTTCCGAGGCAGGGATTCGTCTCGATCAGCTGCCGGGACGCTTCGGATGACACGGTGGAGGTCACCGTTGCCGATAACGGTCCCGGCATCTCTGAAGAAAACCTGCAGAAGATCACAGAGCCCTTCTTTACCACCCGCCAGAGAGGGACCGGCCTGGGGCTCTACATCTGCAGAAAACTGCTGGAAAAAAACCATGGCAGCATGGCCATCCAAAGCGCCCTGGGACAGGGCACGCGGGTGATCGTCCGTCTGCCGAAGCGTCCGATGCCCTGAACCGATCCACGTCAGCAAAGGAGTGTGAATGTCACATCATGTATAAGATCCTGATCCTGGACGATGAAAAGAACATATGTATTTCTCTGTCCTTTGCGCTTGAAGATGATTACCAGACGTTTTGGTTTCAGGAGCCTAAGGAAGGCCTTAAAAAGCTGCAGACGGATTCCATTGATCTGGTGCTGCTGGACCTGAAGCTTGGCCGCTATGACGGCATCCAGATCCTCAAAGAAATCAAAGCCCTGGATCCGGGCCTGCCGGTGATCATCATGACCGGCTACGGCAGCATCGAGTCCTCCGTCGAGGCGGTCAAAGCCGGCGCTTATCATTATGTCAGCAAACCCATTGTTATGGATGATCTGAGAAACCTGATGAGCAAAGCGCTGGAGCATGCCCGGCTCAGCCGGCAGGTTTCGGAATTGAATCGTCGTCTGGCAACCCAGGACGGCGGCAAGGCGCTGATCGGCAAATCCCCCGCCATGGAAGCCCTCAGAAAGACCATTGAAAAAGTCAAGAACATCAACTCAAACATCTTGATTTACGGCGAAAGCGGCACCGGTAAAGAGATCGCCGCCCGCTCGATCCACTTCAGCAGCGACCGCAGTGAACAGCGCTTTGAGGCCGTCAACTGCTCGGCAATCCCCGTTAATTTATTGGAAAGTGAGTTTTTCGGCCATAAAAAAGGTGCCTTTACCGGCGCCGACAGCGACCGGAAAGGCAAATTCGAGATTTGCCACAAAGGCTCGCTTTTTCTCGACGAAATCGGAGAAATGGATCTTTCGATCCAGGCCAAACTCCTGCGGGTCCTCCAGGACAAGGTGATTACGCCGGTGGGCTCCAATCAAAGCATTCACGTAGATGTTCGTCTGATTGCCGCCACAAATCGGGATTTGCGGAAAGCCGTCGAGGAGGGCCGTTTCCGTGAAGATCTATACTACCGTCTCAATGTGATCAGCATTGAAATGCCGCCCCTGCGTCAGCGCAAGGAGGACATCCCTCTTCTCGTCCAATCCTTTATCGGCAAATTCAGCCGTCAATTCGGCAAGCAAATCACCGGCGCCCGACACGAGGTGATCCGCTGCCTGGAAAGCTACCATTTCCCGGGAAATGTCCGTGAGCTGGAAAACATCATTGAGCGGGCAGTGGCTTTTTCTGAAGGCCCATTGATCACCATGGAGGATATGCCCGAACTGGAGTTGGATCGTTCTTTCAAGGGCCCGCTCCCGGCAAACCATCTTGCCGGCCGAACCCTTGCGGATATCGAGCGCGAAGCGATTCTATCGACCCTGAAGATGACCGGACAAAACCGCCGGCGGGCCGCCAGCCTTTTAGGCATCACCGAACGCACGCTGCGAAACAAGCTGGATTTCTACGGACAGTTTACCGAGGAACCTTCATAAACGGGAGCCATCGCAAAAGGGAAAATAATTCCCTTCAGGGGGAAATTTTTTCCCTTTATTTTTTATTGCTCGACCGAAAGGAGCCCTTATGGCCCGTCACCCAAAGAAATATTTCGCATCGGCCCATTGGCACAATAAATGCATACTTAAAATAACCGCAGGGCTTTGCCTCCTGATTTTGACCGTCTCATCCATGGCTGGCTGTGGAACGAAGCGTTCTGCGGCTGTGCCCTCTCCGGAACCGACGTCCATTCAGGCACCGCCCATGCGGTTCGTTTCCGGAGGCATCAACGGAAGCTGGGTAAGGATCGCTGCGGCCATTGCCAGCAAAGTCAATGGCTGCTTCGAGGAATACCCCGTGACCGTTTCCACGGGCGGAACCGTTTCCAATCCCTACCTCATTCAAAAGGGCGAAGCGGAAATCGGCTTCACCCAGGGGGTTTTCCTTTCAAAGGCCCTTTCTGGCGAGTCTCCCTACGAAAACCCGCTGGATCATGTGACCAGCATCGCTTCGCTGGACACCACCGCATTCTACATCATCGCCGATGAAAAGCTCCCTGAAGACACGCTGGGGGAATTGATACGAAACCATGCCAGCCTCCGCTTGGGAACGCTTCCCCAGATCGACGCCAGCGCCATGATGATGGAGATTGTCTTTCAGGCCTGCGGCCTTCCCCATCCAGAGGTCATTCAGGAGCCCGGCACCGATATTTACATTGCTGAAGGCAGCGCCCTGTTCAAGGCTTACCAGGATCACTACTTTGACGTTTTGATCATTAATGAAACGGTGCCGGAGCCGGCGATCCGGAATCTCATGGAAAACCGCGGATCAAAGATTATCGCTCTGGACCCTGAGGTCCTTGCCAAACTCGGAGAAGACCAGGCTTGGGTGCCCGTCACCATCCCGGCCGGTACCTATGCCGGTCAATCCAAAGAGGTCCAGACCCTCGGCTTGCGAACCCTTCTGATTGCCCGTGATGATGTCCCTGAGGAAGCCGTGTATTACATTGCCAAAGCCCTATGTGAAAACAAGGCTTTCTTTGAAACCGTTCAGGATTCCTATCGAAGCGTCAATGTCAATGAGATCCCGGAACATCTGGTCATCCCCCTTCACCCCGGCGCCGAACGCTATTATCGGGAAGCCGGTCTTTTGCAGTATCGGGAGGCGCTATGATGAAATCTCTTTTCCGTTCCCAAGGCCTCTTGGCCGTCCTCCTTCTGCTTCTGTTCTCCGCAACCCTGGCGGCTGCCTGCAATCACGCATCCGATGAGCTCGATCCGTATCAGGCCTATCCTGAAAAGCCCATCGACATGATCATTGTCTGGTCCGAAGGTGGTGGTTCTGATCTGGCAGCCCGTCTGATCGGTGAATATGCCTCCAAAGCCTTAGGGCAGCCCTTTATCTATCGAAACCTGACCGGTTCCAATGGCGCCGCGGGCTGGAGCCAAGCGGCCCAAGCCCAGCCGGATGGCTATACCGTGGCCAACCTCACCTTCGACATCCTTACCAATCAGGCGATGAGTCCTGATGCGGTCCAATACGACGATTTCGATGCCCTCTGCCAGTTCACCGTCCAGCCCATCGGCGTTTTCGTCCCGGCCTCCAGTCCCTTTTTTACCTTGGAGGAGCTGCTGGAGGCCGCCGCAGACCGGCCCAATGAGCTGACCATGGCGACGACCCCTCTGGGCGGGTTTTTTCATCAGGGACTGACCCTGTTGGAAAATGCTTCCGCAGGCGCCCGGTTCGACGTGGTTCCCTATAAAGGCTCCGCCGAAATCATTGCGGCTTTGGTCGGCGGGAAAACCGACGCCGGCATCCAGACCCTGACCGGCATGGAACCTTATCTCCAGGAGGGTCGTCTGCGCCTGCTGACGGTCTTCACTGAGACGCGTTTGGAAAGTTTTCCCGAGGTCCCCACGGCCCGGGAATTGGGTTATGATGTGGTGCATAAAAGCTGGCGGGGCTTTGCGGTCCCCAAAGGGACGCCGGAGCGTGTGAAGGCGCGGCTTGTGGATGCCTTCAAGACCGCCTTCGATGATCCCGAATTCCGGGAGAAGGCCCGAAAAGCCAAACTGGATCTGGTCTATGCCGGTCCGGAGGATTTTAAAGCGTCTCTGGACCAGCAGTATCCGCAGGTCCAGGAGATTCTGAAACAGCTGGGTTTTGTGCAATAGCTGCGCGGCCATCAGGCAATTTGCCTTTGATTTTATAGAATTCTGGAAAGGAGGCTGTTCATCTGCTTCGGTTTGCTTAAACCAGCCCATGTTATTCTGCATGACGCCGATATGGCAAAAATTTGAAAGGGGATCCTCGTTATGAAAAAAACCACCCGATATTTTTCGATTCTTCTGATTATTGCCCTGTCGTTGGGTCTTGTTGGATGCGGCAGTCAAGCCGCCAAAACGGAAGCCCCTGCAACAGCCACCGCCCCCGCCGAAACCAAGTTCCCTGAAAAACCCATGGATATGATCATTGTCTGGTCTGCCGGCGGCGGTTCCGACCTGGCCGCCCGTCTGATGGGCGATTATGCCGCCAAAGAACTGGGCCAGTCCTTTGTCTACCAGAATGTGACGGGCTCCAACGGCGCCATTGGCTGGGACCAGGCTGCCAAATCGACCCCCGACGGCTACACCGTGGCCAATCTGACCTTTGACGTTCTGACCAACCAGGCCATGGGCCAGACCACAACCAAGTACGATGACTTCGACCTGCTGATGCAGTTCACCACCCAGCCGGTAGGCGTTTTTGTTCCCGGAGACAGCCCGTTCCAATCCCTTGAGGAACTTCTGGCGGCGGCCAAAGCCAATCCCGAAACGCTGCAGATGGCCACTACCCCCCTGGGCGGATTTTTCCATCAGGCCTCCGGGTTGCTTGAAGCCAAAACCGACGGCTCCAAGTTCAAGTATCTTCCCTTCAAGGGCAGTGCCGAAATCATCGCGGCTTTATCCGGTAAACATGTGGATTGCGGCATCCAGACCCTGACCGGAATGGAGCAGCATGTCCAGGAAGGCACCATCCGCATCCTGGCTGTTCTGGCCAATGACAGAAACCAGCTCTTCCCGGATACCCCTACCGCCAAAGAACTGGGCTATGATGTGGTCTGGGAAAGTTGGAGAGGCTTCGGCGTTCCCAAAGGAACCCCCGACGATGTCAAAGCCAAGCTTGAAGACGCCTTTACCAAAGCCTACAACAATCCTGAATTCCAGGCCAAAGCCAAAGAAGCCGGTCTGGATCTAGCCTTCCGCAATTCCGCCGACTTCAAGGCCCTTTTAGATGGACAGTTCCCCAACGTTCAGTCGGTGCTGAAGCAATTAGGCTTTATCCAATAGGGAGTCACCGGTTCATAACCAGAAAGGATGACACAAGGTGAAAGCTGACTTATTTGCCGGCATCGGCGGCATATTTCTCTCCATGGCGGTTTGGATCGTCTCAGCCTCCTTCCCCAGCTTTGCCGTCAGCAAAGCTGGACCGGCCTACTATCCACGGCTGGTGGCGTTGCTGTTTGGCGTCACCTGCCTGGGTTTGGTCCTCAAGGCCCTCAAAGAAAAGGCCGCCGACAAGCCTTGGTCGGGTCCTGAAGCGGAACGGTTCGCCGTGGTTATGGCGCTCCTGATCCTTTACTACTTTGCGATGGACTGGCTGGGTTATTTCTCAGCAACCTTCCTGGCAGGCTTGGCTTTAGCCCTCTATGTTTTCCGCACCCTGAGCTTGAGAACGGTTTTTCTGAGCGTATTCAATGCTTTGGTTATCTGCGGAGGCATCTATCTTCTCTTCCAGATCATGCTGAAAGCGCCGCTGCCGAGAGGGATCTTGTTTTAGGGAGTGAATCAAATGGAATTGGTTTTTCAAGCCATCGCAACGATTTTTCAGCCGCTCAACTTTTTTCTAACATTGGCGGGCGTTCTGATCGGAACATTATTCGGGGCCATTCCCGGCTTAACCGCCACCCTGGCCATTGCCTTGCTGTCTCCTCTTACCTTCAATCTGGATGCCATCTCCTCCATGCTGCTGCTTCTGGGCATCTATGCCGGCGGCATGTACGGCGGCAGCATCACGGCCATCACCATCCGGGCGCCCGGCGCCCCGGCCAATGCGGCCGTGGTGGACGACGGTTACGCACTGACCATGCAAGGCAAGGGCGGCCTGGCCATCGGGATTTCCAACGTGGCCGGCGTGGTGGGAGGCCTTATGAGCTGTATCGCCATGATCTTCCTGGCGCCGCTGCTCGCAAAATTTGCTTTGCTCTTCGGGCCTGCCGAGTATTTCTCCGTCACGATCTTCGGCCTCACGGCGGTGTTTTCGGTCAGCAGCAAATCCTTTGTAAAAGGCCTCTTCTCCGCGCTGCTTGGTCTTTTGCTGGCAACGGTGGGCTATGACCCGATCCTGCCTTTCTCCCGGTTCAGCTTTGGCGTCAGCGGCCTCAGCCGCGGCCTCTCCTTTCTGCCGGCGGTGATCGGGATGTTCGCCTTTGCGGAGGTCTTCCGGCTGGTTCTGGAATACCAAGGCGAAGAGGCAAAGGAAATCATCCATGTCGACCGGATTTGGCCCAATCTTCAGGAAATGAAGGAAAGCTTCAAGTTCATGGTGCGCGGCGGTTTTCTGGGTATTATGATCGGGATCCTGCCCGGCGCCGGCGGGACCATCGCTTCCTATGTGGCTTACGGCGATGTGCAGCGCAATACGAAGCATCCGGAGCTGATCGGCAAAGGCTCTCTGGAAGCCATTGCAGGACCGGAATCTGCCAATAACGCCGTATCCGGCGGTGCCATGATCCCCATGCTGACCCTAGGCATTCCCGGCGACTCCGTCACGGCGGTTCTCCTGGGCGCCATGATGATTCAGGGCATCCAGCCCGGCCCCTTGCTGTTCAAGCAGCATCTGGATGTGGTTTACCCGATTTTTGCGGGCATGATCCTCTCCAATATATGCCTGCTTTTTGTGGGCATGTTGGTGGTCAAACCCATTTCCAGGATCGCAACCATCAAAAAACCCCTGCTGATCAGTTTCTTAATGATCTTCGGGGTGATTGGGTCCTTCGCCTCTTCGGGGAGTCTCTTCGATGTTCTCATTGCCATCGGCTTCGGCATCCTGGGATATTTTATGGACCGTTACGGTTTCCCCATCGCGCCCACCGTTCTGGCAATGATTTTAGGGCCCATGGTGGAAAACTCCCTGCGTCAGGCCATGATCACCTCCAATGGCAATCCCATGATCTTCATTACCGAACCGATCAGCGCATTGTTCCTGGCCATATCGGCCTTCACCACCATTGCCATGATCCTTCGGGAAAAGAAGCAATCACAAGGCGTCAGCATCCAAGGGGAATAATCCTCTCTATCTATATTTTCCTCCTCCTCCCATTCCATCCCTTGCCCCTTCGGATGCAATTCTCCTCCAAACACCTCTCCTTAGGAAAAAAGGACCGTGCCGATGCTTCGGTGCGGTCCTTTTCCTCAGACAGCCAGAATAGGTCAAATGCACTGTGAAATACCTCAATCACGTCCCGAAGGCCTTGGGCTGATATTGGCCTGTTTCAGCCGGAAGTGCTATGCCTAAGCCTTCCTCATGTCCTTCATATTTGAAAGACAAGCTTACCTTCACCCTATAGGCAACAACCTTACCTTCGGAAATTTGGACGTCCATTTTTGTGATTTCGCCAATACGGATATCGCGCAGCGATTTCGAAGCTGTTTCGACCGCATTTTCAATGGCTTTCTCAAATGAAACAGCACTTACCCCTATGAGCTCAATGATTTTATAAACACTCTCATGCATCGTTTTCACCTCCTCTCCTAAGCTTTCCCATCTCTTTTTCAAAGTGGTCCAATACAGGGCTGAATCAAACCATAGGTTGTTGAATTCCGCATTCGTTTCTGGCATATGCTATTTATACTTTAATTATAGTCCCCCGGCGGCATAAGT
>CALMWJ010000165.1 GCA_937873525.1 uncultured Peptococcaceae bacterium
CCATACGGAAATAGGCTTCCATAAGATTGCGGCCCCAGGTCAGAGCACCGTGATTGGCCAATAGAACCGCATTGCAGTGTTTACAGTAGGGCGCAATGGAATCCGGCACCTCATGGGACCCGGGCAGTGCATAGGGAGCAATGGGAACGGTCCCCAGCTGGACCACGGCTTCGGCTAAAATCGGCTGGTCCAAGGGGATTCCGGCGACGGCAAAGGAAGTGGCCATCGGTGGATGGGCGTGGACCACCCCGCGAACCTCCGGGTTCTCCTGATAAACCCTCAAATGCATTTTCAATTCGGAGGAAGGCCGGCAGCTGCCTTCCAGAACGCATCCCTCCAAATCCGTCTTGACCAGCATGTCTTCCGTCATATAGCCTTTGGAAACGCCGGTGGGCGTCGTCCACAGGCTATCGTCTCCCACCTTGCAGCTCAGGTTGCCGTCGTTGGACACTACATAGTTTTTGGCATACATGCGGCGGCCAACTTCCAGGATGGCCTCCCTGGCCTGTCGATCGGTAGGATAGGGCTTCTTCTCTTCCATTGAATGATCACTCCCGGTCAGTAAATTCTGACTTTATTGACTGCAACGGATCCGGCCTTGCCGGAACCATGATTCATTTTACCATAGTGCGCAGGGATTGTAACGCAGCGTTCTTATTTCCGCTGAGCATCGGCGATGTGCTTCTGTTTGAGAGGGGATCAGGCAGGTCATCCCTTAGCCACAGTTAAGAAAAATAACCTATGTTATTTTATTAGACAGACAATTCAAATATAATGAAGTAAAAGATTGCATTAAGGAGGTCCGTCTTATGGAAAACCTGCAGATCCAAATGATCCTGAATCATAAACCCACCGAGATCCGCTTCGCTCCCGGCACCACACTTCTGCAATATTTGCGAGGCACAGCCTGCCTTAATGGCACCAAAGAGGGCTGCGGCACCGGCCATTGCGGCGCCTGCACCGTTTTGCTGGACGGCAAGCCGGTCCGGGCCTGCATCACCAAGCTGGACAAGCTGAACGGAAAAGAAGTTTTGACCATTGAAGGCCTGGCCCCCGAAGGGGAGCTCCACCCGATCCAGAAAGCCTATCTGGAAGTCGGCGCCGTGCAATGCGGCTTTTGCACCCCCGGCATGATCATGGCCACCAAGGCGCTGCTGGACCGTAAGCCGCATCCCTCTCGCGAGGACATCATGCAGGCTTTGAAACATAATTATTGCCGCTGCACCGGCTATGTCAAAATCATTGAAGCCGTCGAGCTGGCAGCCCAATGGCTATCGGCCGGCGAGGAGACCGCGGAGGCGGAGAACCGCCCGCTCCTTGAAACCACCGCGATTTTCCGGCAAACCGATACCCAGCCGGTGCCCGTCCTGACACCTTCTGAACTCTCCGTGGTCGGGCAGCCAATTTGGGATACGGACGGCCCGGCCAAAGCAATGGGCACATTGCCTTACGCCGATGATCGGTCGGTGCCGGGCATGCTGTACGGCAGCCTGGTCTGGTCCGCCTATCCCTATGCCAAGATTTTATCCATTGATACCGCACCGGCCCTGGAAGATCCCCAAGTGGTCCGGGTCCTGACCCATCAGGACATCCCGGGGATCAACGGCTTCGGGCTGCTGAAGCCGGATCAGCCGGTTTTTTGCAAAGACGAGGTCCGCTTCATGAGGGATATGGTGGGTCTTGCCGTCGCTGAGACCCCGGAAGCCGCCCGGCGCGCCGCTGCCAAAGTCAAGGTGGAATACGAGCCTTTGCCCCCCGTCTTCAATATGGAAGAGGCTGCGGCTCAGGGCATGATCCTCAAAGAACTGACCCACGAAGTCGGCGATTTGGCCCAAGCTCGGCAGGAAGAAGGCCTGCTGGTCCTGAAAGGGCATTTTGAAACGCCTTGGGTTGAGCATGCCTATCTGGAACCGGAAAGTGCCTTGGCCCAGTGGGAAGAGGAAAGCGGGCTGACCCTGCAAGCCCCCACCCAATCCCCCTTTGAACTGCGTCGTCAGTTGGCGCCGATCCTGGATCTGCCCCAAGAGAAAATCCGGGTCATCGTCACCCCTTTGGGCGGCGGTTTCGGCAGCAAAGCCGATGCCACCGTGGAACCGGCTGCCGCTGTGGCGGCCTACTGCCTGAAACGGCCGGTCAAAATCACTCTGACCCGGGAAGAATCCCTTGGCCTCAGCACCAAACGCCATCCCTATCACATGGATTATGAGGTGGGACTCGATGCCGACGGCTTGCTGCGGTATTATGAGGCATCCTTGATTTCGGACGGCGGGCCCTACACCAACCTCAGCGCCCGGGTCATCGACCAAGCCTGCATTTTCTCCGTCGGGCCCTATCGGATCCCCAACGGCCGGGTCCATGGCATCGTCACAGCCACCAACAATGTTCCCAGCAGTGCCTTCCGCGGCTTTGGCATCAACCAGGTGGCCGTGGCCATGGAGTCTCTTTTGGACGAGGCAGCCCGGAAGCTTGGACTCGACCCCTTCGAGCTGAGGCTGCGCAATGCCTTAAAGCCAGGGGATGCCACCCTGTCCGGTGAGATCCTTCAGAAAAGCATCGGCATCCTGGACACCATTCAGCTGTGCCGCGACGCCACCGCAAAAGCCGCCGAGTCGTATAAGCCTCTTTACCCCCAAGGCACCAAGGTCCTGGGCATCGGCATGGCCAGCGGCTTCAAAAACGTCGGAGCCGGCAAAGGCAAGGTGGACGACGCCGGCGCCATCATCACGCTGAAAGACGACGGCCGCCTGGAGCTGCGGGTTTCCGGCGTGGATATGGGCCAGGGCTTCCGCACCGCCATGCTGCAGCTTGCCGCCGAGGCCCTTGAGGTTGAACCAAACCGTATCGACCTGGTCAGCGGGGATACGGAACTGACACCCCATCACGGCAATGCCGTCGGCGAACGCCAGACTCTGATCAGCGGAAGTGCGGTGGTCCAGGCCGCAAGGCTTTTTAAGGAAAAACTGGCAACCCATACCGCCGGCGAGCCCCTCTCAGTCCGCTACGATTATGTGGCGCCGAAAACCTTTGCTCTATACGATGTGGAAGGCCGCAAGTCCGTACCCGCCGAGGAATATAAAAATTATCCGGCTTACGCCTATACGACCCAGTCCGCGCTGATCGAAGCGGACACGGCCACCGGCAAAATCCGCGTCCTGAAGGTGATTGCCGCCCATGACGTGGGCCGGGCCATCAATCCCCATATCATCGAAGGCCAGATCGAAGGCAGCTGTTCCATGGGCATCGGCTATGCTTTGTCCGAGGCCTTCCCCATGGAGGACGGCAAACCGAAAGTGATCCATTATGGGAAGCTGGGGCTGCCGACCATCGAGGATACCCCGGTCTACGAACATCTTCTTCTGGAAGATCCGGAGCCCCAGGGCCCCTTTGGCGCCAAGGGCGTTTCGGAGGTCGCCACCGTCCCCATGACGCCGGCGGTGCTCAATGCCATCCGCGATGCATTGGGCGTCCGGATCTATTCGCTGCCCGCAACCCCGGACAAGGTCCTGCAGGCCATCGCCGAAGGACAAGCTGAAAAATAAGAATCGAAAAAAGAGCCTCGCGGCGAAGCCACTGAAACGTGGCCTCTCGCAGGCTCTTTCTTATTTATGCTTCGTTTGGGATCAGCCGATTTTCGGGATCGTGGCAAAGCCGGTTTCCAGCTCCGCATCGGTGGGAATGTGATCGGTCATGGTCCCTTCTTTATAGGCCATATAAGCCGCCATATCGAAATAACCGGTTCCCGACAAGCCAAAGAGGATGGTCTTTGCTTCGCCGCTTTCCTTGCAAGCTAAGGCTTCATCGATGGCCGCCCGAATGGCGTGGGAGGATTCCGGCGCCGGCAGGATGCCTTCGCAGCGGGCAAACTGGGTGGCCGCATCAAAAACCTTGGTCTGCTCATAGGAGGTCGCTTCCAGATAACCATCCTCATAAAGCTTGGACAATACGCTGTTCATGCCATGGTAGCGAAGGCCGCCGGCATGGTTGGGCGAAGGAATAAAGCCGCTGCCCAAGGTGTACATTTTCATCAGGGGTGTGGTTTGGCCGGTGTCGCCGAAGTCGTAAGCCATGCGGCCGCGGGTCAGGGACGGGCAGGAAGCGGGTTCTACGGCGATAAACCGGGTGTTGGCTTTGCCTTTGATGCGTTCCGACATATAGGGGGCGATCAGCCCGCCCAGGTTGGAACCGCCGCCGGCACAACCGATGATCACATCCGGATAGATGTCGTATTTCTCAAGGGCCGCCTTGGCTTCCAGACCAATGACGGACTGATGCAGGAGTACGTGATTCAGAACGCTGCCCAGCACATAGCGGCAATTGGGGGTGTGGGTTGCCACCTCGATGGCTTCGGAAATGGCGCAGCCCAAGGATCCGCCGGTGTTGGGGAATTCCGCCAAGATCTTGCGGCCGATTTCCGTCGTGTCCGAGGGCGAGGGGATCACGGTGCCGCCGTAGGTTTCCATAACGGCTTTGCGATAAGGTTTTTGTTCGCTTGACACTTTGACCATGTAGACCTTCAGGTCCATCTTGAAGAAAGCGCAGGCCATGGACAAGGCGGTTCCCCACTGCCCGGCTCCGGTTTCGGTGGTGACGCTGGTGATTCCCTGCTGTTTCGCATAATAAACCTGGGCAACGGCGGAGTTCAGCTTGTGGGAACCGGAGGTGTTGGATCCCTCGAATTTGTAATAAATATGGGCCGGTGTCCCCAGTTCCTTCTCTAAGCAGTAGGCACGGACCACCGGTGAAGGACGATACATTTTGTAGAAGTTCCGGACATCTTCGGGAATGTCAATAAAACGCTGGCTCGTGTTCAGCTCCTGGGCTACCAGTTCATCGCAGAAAACCGGGGCCAGATCCGCCGCTGTGACCGGCTGCAGAGTGCCGGGATGCAGCATGGGGGCGGGCAGTTCCTTCATATCCGGACGAAGATCAAACCACTGCTTGGGCAACTCCTCTTCGGAGAGATAGATCTTGTAAGGGATCTTATGCTTGTTGGTCATGGGTATCATCCTTTCTTTTTAATTTTAAATATAAAAAAACTCTTGTCCACGAAAGGGACAAAAGTTATAAAACTTCTGCGGTACCACCCAATTTGGCGCAAGCGCCCGCTCATCTCGCATACAAGCATATGCGTCCTCAGGATAACGGGATGGATTCCCGTCGGCGCCTACTGAGCTGGACTTCCATCCCGGCAAATCACAACATTTCGGGCCGCCCTCATAAGTCCATTCGGCAGGGCCTCCGTCGCCGCACTCCCACCACCGGCGGCTCTCTGTGCACTTCGGCATCTGCTTACTTCTCTTATTCATCGGTTTAACCTATTGAATTATTTATGCCATCATAACGTTTTGCAAGGAACTTGTCAATGGGGGACGGGGACTTTTTGCGCCACTCTCAAAAAGTCCCCGTCCCCCATTTGTGCGCCTCCCGCAAAAAGGGGACAGAGCAACCGCAAAAAACATAATGATAGCGGGCAGAACGACAGCTCTGCCCGCTTCATTTTATCCCTATCTTATTCCAATGCGTAGCCGGATTTCACCAGTTGCTCCACGATCTTCTGGAAGCTGCATTCGCTGATCACATGCTCGATGCGGCAGGCGTCCTCCTCGGCGATCCGATGATCGACCCCCAGAAAATCCGCAAAAAACCGGGTCAGCATTTTATGCCGGTTGTACACCTCATTGGCTTTGAGTCTCCCAATCTCGGTCAGATGGATCTGTCTTTCCCGGTCCATGGTGATATAATCCATTTCCTTCAGAATGCCCATCGCCCGACAGACACTTGGCTTCGAATAATTGAGCTCATTGGCAATATCAATCGAACGGACATACCCTTTTTGCTGTTCTATGATCAGGATCGTTTCCAGATAATCTTCGCCCGATTCATGAATCTTCATACATGCCTCCTATAAAACTTCGCAGCGTGGATGAAAATGTTATGATTATATACTACCATTCATCTTTATTCATATCAAGCGATTGTCAAGGCGACTTTTTTGTTCCGCTCTATCGTGCCAGCTTGTCCATCAAGCGAAGCAGTTCATCGATTTTGGCGTCTTCGTGGCCGGCTTCAAAAGCCTCTTTGACGCAGCCTGCCATATGGGCGCGCAGCACCTCTTTGTTGATCTTATGCAGGATGGACTCGGTCGCCATCAATTGATTGGATATTTCTATGCAGTACCGGTCCTCATCCATCATTTTGATGATTCCATCGATCTGCCCCCTCGCCGTTTTCAGCAAAGGCATCAGCTTCTGTTTGTCCGCTCTCATACCCGCCGCCTCCCTAGGACAAACCCTTCACGGTATACCCAGCCTCGGTGACCGCATCGATCAGCGCCTGGTCAGCCACCGGCTGCTCCAGACGAATCGCCGCCTTTCCGGCTGCCAGATCCACCGTTGCCGTCACACCCGGCAGCGCGTTCAAGGCTTTCTCCACATGGTTCTTGCAATGGCCGCAAGTCATTCCTTCAATGATCATTGTTTTTTCAGTGGCTCCGTTCATCGTCCATTCCCCGCTTTCTTTTTCAATCACTGGTTCTATCTCGTTTTCGATATCCCTTTCCGAATAATAGGCCTCGTGTTGGCCGGCAGGCTGCGCCGAATGCCGGAAGACCGGATTAAACAGTTTCAGCCGCAGCGCATTGGACACCACAAAAACCGAGCTGAGGCTCATCGCCGCCGCGGCAAACATCGGGCTAAGCTTCCAGCCAAAGGCATTATAAAAAACACCGGCCGCCAGAGGTATCCCCGCGCAATTATAAAACAACGCCCAAAAAAGGTTTTGCCGGATGTTTCGGATCACCGCCTTGCTGAGCTGGATCGCCGCGACGCCATCCAGCAGATTGCTTTTGATCAATACAATGTCGGCAGATTCAATGGCGATGTCCGTACCTGCTCCAATGGCGATTCCCACATCCGCCCGGGCCATGGCCGGCGCGTCGTTGATGCCGTCCCCGATCATCGCCACCTTTTTCCCGGATTCCTGAAGCCTCCGGATCTCCTTCTCTTTATCCTGCGGCAAGACCTCTGCCACCGCGCGGCTCAGCCCCAGCTGTTTCCGGACCGCTTCGGCCGTCTGCCGATTGTCGCCCGTGAGCATGACCACCTCGATCCCCATCGCCTCCAATTCCCGGATCGCCTGCCGGCTGGTGGGCTTCACAGGATCGGCCACGGCAATCAACCCGATCATTTGACCGCCATCGCCGAAATACAGCGGCGTCTTGCCTTCGGCAGCCAGCTTCATACCGGAGGCGGCCAGAGAAGCCGTATCCATGCCCTGGTCCGCCATCCACTGCAGATTGCCTGCATAGATGGATCGGCCCTGGATCCAACCGCGGATGCCTCTGCCGGGCACGGACGAAAAATCGCGGATCTCTTCTACCTGCAAGCCTTGCTCCCGGGCAGCATTAAGAATGGCCTCCGCCAAGGGATGCTCCGAAGGGTTTTCCACCGCCGCGGCCAGCCGCAGAAGCTCCCGCGCAGATTGGCTGGTCAGAGGTTCCGCCGGTACAGTCCCGTTGGCAGCAGCCGGTCGGTATGACACCTCCTGCCAAGCCTCCTTGTCTTCCGCCGCAACCAGGATGTCGGTTACCGCCGGCTTGCCGGTGGTGATGGTCCCCGTTTTATCCAGCACCACCGTGTTGACGTGGTGGGCCGTTTCCAAGGCTTCCGCAGATTTGATCAAGATGCCGTTTTCGGCACCCTTTCCCGTGCCGGCCATGATGGCCGTCGGCGTTGCCAGTCCCAACGCACAGGGACAGGAGATGACCAGAACGGCAATGCCGATGGTGAGCGCAAATTCAACGGAATATCCTAAAGCAAGCCATGTGCCCGCCGCCAGAACCGCAATGGCGATCACCGCCGGCACAAAGACGCGGCTGATCTGATCGGCCAATTTCGCAATGGGGGCTTTGGATGAGTTGGCCTCCTCCACCAGCCGGATGATTTGAGCCAAGGTGGTATCGGCGCCAACTTTCATGGCCTCGAACCGGAAATAGCCGTTTTTATTGATGCTGGCGCTGATCACCCGATCTCCGGGCTGTTTTTCTGCCGGAAGGCTCTCGCCGGTGATGGCGGATTCGTCCACCGAAGAACTGCCCTCCAGGACGACCCCGTCCGCGGGGATCCGCTGGCCGGGCCGGACGATCACCACGTCGCCCGGGACCAGTTCCTCCGCGGGAATCTCAGCCTCCTGCCCCTCGCGCAGGACCCAGGCCGTTTTCGGCGCAAGATCCACCAGCTTCGCGATGGCTTCGGAGGTCTTGCCTTTGGCACGGGCCTCCAAAAATTTACCCAGAGTGATGAGGCTAAGGATCATGGCGGCAGATTCAAAATAAAGATCCATGGCCAGGTGATGCACCATCTCCATATCTCCGTGGCCTAAGCCGATCCCGATTTTGTAAATGGCATAGATCCCGTAGACAACCGCGGCAGCAGAGCCGATGGCAATCAGGGAATCCATGTTGGGCGCACCGCGGAACAGCATTCGAAAACCGATCCGGAAATACTTGCTGTTGATGAGCATCACCGGGATTACCAGCAGAAACTGTGTGAAGGCAAAGGTCATCGCGTTATCTGCGCCAAGAAAAAATCCGGGCAGCGGCCAGCCGAACATATGGCCCATCGCCAGGTAAAATAAAGGTATTGTGAAAACAAAGGACCAAATCAGCCGCTGTTTCATCTTCCGGGCATCCTCCAGCGCATGGGCCACCGGCGCTTTCGGCATCGGACTTCCGGAGGGCACCGGGCAAGTTCCCGCCACGTCCGGCCCACCGGCCGGGCATTCTGCGGCAGCCCCATAGCCTGCCTGGCGGACCGCCTGTTCGATCTGTTCTGCGGACACAACCGCTGGATCATAGACGACCATCATGCTGTTGCTGAGGAGGTTGACCGACACCTCAGACACACCCGGTAATTTTTCTACGCTTTTCGTAACATGGGCTGAACAGGCAGAACAGGTCATCCCCGTTACGGTAAATTTTTGTTTCATGGCCATCCTCCTTTATACCCCACCCCACGGGGGGTGTTAAGAATTAATTCCACTATAACGAACCTGAAGCCTTTTGTCAATCATACCCGCCCCATGATGGCTTTTGTATTTTTCTCCGAAATCCCTTTAAACCGCCCCTCAACATTGACAAGCCTTGGGGTGGTTTATATAATGTAAGTTGGTCAGAAAGCTGACCATTTGCCTGTCGGTGCCAGGGACTTGGGGCCGGCCGGTCTCTCGTCTTGTCCTGTTTCAATTATATTTTTTAAGGAGGGTTCCATATCATGAGTAAGAAAATGACCATTGATGGGAATACCGCTGCGGCTCATGTAGCGTATGCTTTCAGCGACGTTGCCGCAATCTTTCCCATCACGCCTTCTTCCCCGATGGCCGAGTCCGTCGATGAATGGGCTGCCAAAGGGACCAAGAATTTATTTGGTCAGAAGGTCCACGTTGCTGAAATGCAATCCGAAGCCGGTGCTGCCGGTGCAGTACACGGCTCGTTAGCTGCCGGTGCGTTCACCAGTACTTTTACGGCATCCCAGGGCTTGCTGCTGATGATCCCCAACATGTACAAGATCAGCGGCGAACTGGTTCCCTGCGTTTTCCACGTTTCCGCCCGCGCCCTGGCCGCCCATGCGCTGTCCATCTTCGGCGATCATGCGGACGTTATGGCCTGCCGTCAGACCGGTTTCGCCATGCTGGCCTCCAACTCCGTCCAGGAAGCCATGGACTTGGCTTTGGTCGCTCATCTGAGCACCCTGAGAGCCAGAGTTCCCTTCCTGCACTACTTCGACGGCTTCCGGACCTCTCACGAAGTTCAGAAGATCGACGCCATTGATTTTGAAGAAATGCGTCCCCTGGTGGATTGGGAAGCCGTCAAAGCTTTCCGTGGCCGTGCCATGAATCCTGAGCATCCCCATCAGCAGGGCACTGCCCAGAATCCGGACATCTACTTCCAGGGCCGCGAAGCTGCCAATAAATTCTATGATGCCACCCCTGCGATCGTCGAGGAAGAAATGAAGAAAGTCAGCGCCCTGACCGGCCGGACTTACAACCTCTTCGACTACGTAGGCGCTCCCGATGCCGAAGAAATCATCGTCATGATGGGCTCCGGCGCCGAAGCGGCTGAAGAAACCGTCAACTACATCAACGCCAGAGGCGGCAAGATCGGCTTGCTGAAAGTCCGTCTGTATCGTCCTTTCAGCCTGAAGCATTTTGGCGATGCCATTCCGGCGTCCGTCAAAACCATCACCGTGCTGGACCGCACCAAAGAACCCGGCTGCATCGGCGAACCTCTGTACACCGATGTGTGCTCCGCCCTCATCGAATTGGGCCGCAGCGAAATCAAGGTTCTGGGCGGCCGTTACGGCTTGGGCTCCAAAGAATTCAACCCCACCATGGTCAAAGCGGTTTATGACAACATGGCCAATGAAGAAGCCAAAAATCATTTCACCGTGGGCATTAATGACGATGTGACCTTCACCTCCCTGCCCCTGGGCGAAAAGATCGACGCTTCCGCAGCCGGCGCCATCAGCTGCAAATTCTATGGTCTGGGTTCTGACGGCACCGTCGGCGCCAACAAGAACTCCATCAAGATCATCGGCGACCATACCGACATGTATGCCCAGGCATACTTCGCCTATGACTCCAAAAAATCCGGCGGGATCACCATCAGCCATCTGCGCTTTGGCAAGACCCCGATCCATTCCACCTATCTGATCGACTCCGCAGACTTCATTGCCTGCCACAATCCTTCCTACGTGACCGTGTACGACATGGTTTCCGACCTCAAAGAAGGCGGCGTCTTCCTGCTGAACAGCCCCTGGACCGCTGAAGAAATGGACGCTCAGCTGCCTGCGGTCATGAAGCAGAAACTGGCTCAGAAGAAAGCGAAATTCTACACCATCAACGCCATCGACATCGCCGGCAAAGTGGGCATGGGCAACCGCATCAACACCGTCATGCAGGCCGCCTTCTTCAAACTGTCCAATGTGATTCCTTACGCAGACGCTGAAAACTACATGAAGAGCGCTGCCAAAAAATCCTACGGCAAAAAAGGCGACAAGATCGTTCAGATGAACTATGACGCCATCGACAACGCCATTGCCGGCCTTGTGGAAATCAAGATCCCTTCGGAATGGGCCACTGCCACCACCGGTGCGGTTCCCACCAAGGTTCCCGCCACCGATTACTTCTATAATGTCGTGGCTCCCATCCTGGCTCAGGAAGGCGACAAACTGCCCGTCAGCGCTTTCGAACCCTCCGGCGTGGTCCCCACCGGCACCACCAAGTTTGAAAAACGCGGCATCGCCGTCAATGTGCCCGAATGGATCCCCGAAAACTGCATCCAGTGCAACCAGTGTTCTCTGGTCTGCCCCCATGCTTGCATTCGCCCGATCCTGGTGAAGGACACCACCGGCGCCCCTGAAACCTTCATCACCAAGGATGCCACCGGCAAGGAACTGGCCGGCTACAAATACCGCATCCAAGTCAGCCCCCTGGACTGCACCGGCTGCGGCAGCTGCGCTGAAGTCTGCCCCGCCAAGACCAAGGCTCTGGTCATGAAACCCCTGGCCGAACAGAAGGTCCAGGAAGCCAACTGGGAATATGCCGTGAAGCTTCCCACCCCGGACGTTCAGGTCAACTTGGCAACCGTCAAAGGCAGCCAGTTCAAACAGCCCCTCTTCGAATTCTCCGGCGCCTGCGCAGGCTGCGGCGAAACCCCATACGTCAAGCTGATCACCCAGCTCTTCGGTGACCGGATGATGATCGCCAACGCGACGGGCTGCTCCTCCATCTACGGCGGATCCGCGCCCACCTGCCCCTACACCGTCAACGAAAAGGGCCATGGTCCCGCTTGGGCCAACAGCTTGTTCGAGGACAATGCCGAGTTCGGTTTCGGTATGTTCCTGGCTACCAAACAGCGCCGCGAAAAGCTGGCTGATCTGGTGACCGAACTGGCCGCTGTTTCCGACGCCGAAGGCAAAGCCATCTGCGAAGCTTGGCTGGCCGGCAAAGACAACGCGGATGCTTCCAAGGCTGCCGGCGCTGCCTTGAAGGCGTATGTCAGCGACTGCAAATGCGACACCTGCGGCAACCTCTGCAAAGAAATTGCCGAAATGTCCGACCTCCTCGTCAAGCAATCCCAGTGGATCATCGGCGGCGACGGCTGGGCTTATGACATCGGTTACGGCGGTTTGGACCATGTGCTGGCCCAGAACGAAGACGTCAACATCCTGGTGGTTGACACCGAAGTCTATTCCAACACGGGCGGTCAGTCCTCCAAAGCAACGCCCACCGGTTCCGTAGCGAAATTCGCTGCAGCCGGCAAACGCACCAAGAAAAAAGACCTTGGCATGATGGCCATGAGCTACGGCTACGTTTACGTTGCCACCGTGGCCATGGGCGCCAATCCCGCTCAGCTGCTGAAAGCCGTCACCGAAGCGGAAGCGTATCCCGGTCCTTCCCTGATCATCGCCTACGCACCCTGCATCAACCACGGCATCAACATGTCGAAAACCCAGGCCGAAGAGAAGAAAGCGGTCGACACCGGTTACTGGTCTCTGTACCGCTACAATCCCAC
>CALMWJ010000166.1 GCA_937873525.1 uncultured Peptococcaceae bacterium
AGGAGCAAGTGGTCAAGGAAATCCTGAAGGGGCTGAACCTTGAGGACAAACAGCATACCCCGCGGGCCTATATGGGTTGGATCAGCGCCCAGAAAAGCGCCATGAAGCTTCCGCAGCCCCAATATTCTCCGGCGGGCCGGACTTTTGACCAGGTGGCCCCGCTGGTCTATCAGCGTTATCAGCAAGCCCTGCAGCGCAGCAATGCCATGGATTTTGACGATTTGCTGCTTCAGACGGTCCGCCTGTTCAAGAGCAGACCGGACCTTCTGGCGAAATATCAGAGCCGTTTTCAGTTTATCATGGTGGATGAGTATCAGGACACCAACCATATCCAGTATATTTTTGTCAACCTTCTTGCCAAGCTCCACCAAAACCTTTGTGTGGTGGGCGATGACGACCAGTCCATCTATGGCTTCCGGCAGGCGGACATCCGGAATATCCTGGACTTTGAACGGGATTTTCCCGGCGCCAAGGTCATTCGTCTGGAGCAAAACTATCGTTCCACCTCCCGCATTCTGGAGGCGGCCAACCAGCTGGTGGCCCATAACAAGGAACGCAAGGACAAAACCTTGTGGACCCGCAACCAGGAAGGGGACAAGCTGTACTGCTTCAAAGCGGTGGATGACCAGGACGAGGCCCGCTTCGTCTACAGCCGGATCCAGCAGACCCTGGCCGCTGGCGGCCGCTACGGCGACCATGCGGTGCTGCTGCGGACCAACGCCCAGTCCCGTGTGATCGAAGAGTGCTTCGGCGTGTATCAGGTCCCTTACTGTCTGATTGGAGGACTTCGCTTCTACGAAAGGAAAGAGATCAAAGATATTCTGGCTTACCTGAAGTTTTTATCCAATCCCGATGACCGTGTGGCGTTGAAGCGGATCATCAACGTCCCCCGTCGCGGCATCGGCGACAGCACCGTCAACCGGATCATGGAATACAGCCTGCAATCCGGGCAGAGCGTCTATGACGCCATGGCGGATTTGGAAGGGCTGGCGTTATCCTCCCGGGCGGAAAAGGCGGTGTCGGAGTTTCTGGCGCTGATCCGCGAGCTTCATGAACGAAAGGCCACGGAAAACGTGACCAGCCTGACGGACAGCATCCTGCGCAGGACCGGCTACTGGCAGGAACTCCAGGCGGACGAAAGCCGGGACAGCACCGACCGGATCGAGAACCTCAAGGAATTCATGAATAAGACCGGAGATTATGACCGGCTTCACGCAGAAGGAAGCCTGGCAGACTTTTTGGGGGAGATTTCCCTGATCACCGACATGGATATGGTGGGCGACGAAGCCCGCCACAATGCGGTCCAGGTTATGACCATGCACATGGCCAAGGGGCTGGAGTTTCCGCAGGTTTTTATCATCGGGCTGGAGGAAGGGATCTTCCCCCACTTCCGATGCTTGTACAACGAGCATGAGCTGGAAGAGGAACGTCGGCTTTGTTATGTGGCCATGACCCGGGCCAAAGAGAGGCTCTATATGTCCTGCGCCGCCCGGCGCAGTGTCCACGGCCGCTACCAGGAATACCTGCCCTCTCGTTTTCTCACGGAGATTCCGGACTATCTGAAGGACACTTTTCCGCCCAAAAGCGAACGGACTTATAGTGCAGAGCATCGTACCAAGCCGGCGAGCAGCTGGGACCACTGGAATGCGGCCGGCGCCGCGGCGGCAGCCGCAGAAGGCGGCGGCCTGCAAAACCGCAGGCCGGTGGCGGCTCAGACCCCCGGGGAATCGGGACAGGGCGTCAAATTCCGCGTAGGCGACAAGGTGCTCCATGCTTCCTGGGGCCAGGGCGTGGTGGTGGGGGTCAAAAATGCCGGGGAAAAGCTGGCCTATCAAGTGGCGTTTCCCGACAAAGGGATCCGTGAACTTCTGGCGGAATATGCGCCGCTGAAAAAGCTGTAGCTCAAGGAGGCTCGGAATGGAAGATAAAACCAAGGCCATGAGGAATCTGGCGGCCCGCTTGAATCAGTATGCCTACGCATACTATACCATGGATGATCCGATGATTTCCGATGCCCGGTATGATGCGTTGTATCAGCAGCTTCAGGACTTGGAAAAGGAGACCGGCATCATCCTGCCGGAATCCCCGACCCAAAGGGTCGGCGACCGGATTCTGCCTGGCTTTAAGAAGCACACGCACCGGGCGACCCTGTGGAGTCTGGACAAGGTGAAGACGGAAGCGGAATTTGTGGAATGGGAGACCCGGAATCGACGTCTGATGGCCGCAGAAATCGGCCGGGAGCCGGAGCCTTTCGAATATATTGTGACCATGAAATTTGATGGATTGACCATCTGCCTGACGTATGAAGAGGGTCGCCTGATCCATGGGGCCACCCGGGGCACCGGTCAGGTGGGTGAGGAGATCCTGCCTCAGCTCATGACCATTCCTTCCTTGCCGCCCTTTATGGACGCACCGGGAACGGCGGAGCTGCGCGGTGAAGCCATCCTGACCCTGGAAGCCTTTGAGAAATACAATGCCACCGCCAAAGTGCCCCTGAAGAACCTTCGCAATGGCGCCGCCGGCGCCCTGCGTAATCTGGACATCAACGAGACACGGCGTCGGGGCTTGTCCGCGTTCTTATACGATATCAATTTCTGGGAAGGGAAGCCCTTCCCCACCTATTCCGCGGAATTGGATTTTCTGGAGGCGCAGGGATTCCCGGTCCATCCCTTTCGCCGCAGGTGTACGGGGAGCCAAGCGGTCCTGGAAGCTGTGAAGGAAATTGAGACGATGAGGGATTCTCTGAATTTCGACATCGACGGGGCGGTGATCGCCATCAATGACCTGTCCATACGCCAGGCGCTGGGTTACACCGTCAAAGCACCCCGCTGGGCGGTTGCCTACAAATTTGAGGCGATGGAGGAAACCACACGTTTGCTTGATGTTGAATGGAATGTGGGCAGGACCGGCAAAGTCACTCCCACAGCCATTCTGGAACCCATCCAGCTGGGCGGGGTAACCGTCAGCCGGGCCACGCTGAACAACATCGATGACATTCGCCGGAAAGCCCTGAAGCTGGGCCAGCGGGTCTTCATACGCCGGTCCAATGATGTGATTCCTGAAATCCTGGGCAGCGCCGGTTTGGAGGATGACCTGGATGATGAGCCAGACTCCGGAGAAGCCGCCAAGGAGGCCCGGATCCGGGAAATCGTGGCGCCCACCCATTGTCCTGAGTGCCATGCGGAACTGGTGCGGGACGGTGTTCATCTGTTCTGCCCGGACGCCATAGGCTGTAAGCCTCAGATGGTCAAGGCGATGGTGCATTTTGCCGGGCGGGAGGCCATGAATATCGAGGGCTTTAGTGAAAAGACGGCACAGCAGCTGTTCGATGTCCTGGATTTCAGGAGCGTGGACCAGCTTTATACCCTGACCAAACAGGATCTTCTGGGACTGGTCAAGTTCAAGGATAAAAAAGCCGACAATCTTCTCCGGGCTATTGAGAAAAGCAAAGCGTGCACTTTGGCGGCCTTTGTATTTGCCTTGGGGATTCCCAATGTGGGCAAAAAAACCGCCCAGGATCTGGCAGAGGCTTTCGGATCTCTGGATGCCTTGATGGCCGCGGAACGTGAGACTCTGCTGGGTGTGCCGGAGGTGGGAGAGATCGTTGCTTCCAGCATTGAGCATTTCTTCAGAGACCCGAAGGTCCTGGAGGTCATCCGCAACCTCCTTCAGGCAGGGGTCCATCCCGGCCACCAGGCCCGAAAGGCGGCCGGCATCGAACAGGGGCCCTTTTATGGCAAGAACGTCGTGGTCACCGGGACCTTGTCGAAATACAGCCGCACGGAGATCGAGCAGCTATTGACCGAGCTGGGGGCCGATACCAGGGATTCGGTCAGCAGCACCACCGATTATGTGATTGCCGGCGAAAATGCCGGTTCAAAACTGACTAAAGCGCTAGCCTTGCGCGAAGCCGGCGCTGGGAAGCCAGTCGTCCTCAGCGAGGCTGAGTTTGAAGCGCTGCGCCAAGGGCAGCAGAGATGAGGGAGGGTGAACCCATGGAATTCAGTGAACAAGAATTGGCCGATCTGGAAATGCTGGCGCGCGTGGAGCTTTCAGAGAGTGAATGGAATCGCTGCAGACAGGCTTTCCAAAACGTCCTGGATCTGGCGGCTTCACTTCAAGCCGTTGATACCGAGGAGGTTGAACCGATGATATCTCCCATCCATCTCATGAACGTCATGCGCGAGGACGAAATCCGTCCCGGGCTGGAACGGGAAGAAGCCTTGGCCCAGGCGACGGAAACAGAATCGGGCTGCTTTAAAGTGCCCAGAATTCTGTAGAGGGGGAAACAGGGACATGAATCTACACCAGATGACCGTGCAGGCCTTGTCAGGTTTGCTGGAGCGAAAGGAACTGAGTTCATCCGAGATGACCGAGTCCTTTTTAGACCAAATCCGGATGAAAGAGCCTGAACTCAACGCATTCATTACCGTCGCCCGGGACACCGCCCTGGACGCCGCGGCGGCATCCGATGCCCGGCGGGCCAGGGGAGAAGCCATGGGCCCCCTGGATGGGATCCCTTTTGCACTGAAAGACAACTTCTCTGTGAAAGGCCTGCCCATGACCTGCGCCTCGAAAATGCTCCGGAATTACAAGCCCCCTTACACCGCCACGGCTGCGGAACATCTTCTGAAGGCCGGTGCGGTTCTGCTGGGGAAAAACAATATGGACGAGTTTGCCATAGGCTCCTCCACTGAAAACTCCGCCTATGGGCCTGTGAAGAACCCGTTGGATGCCCGGCGTGTGCCCGGCGGTTCCAGCGGCGGCTCAGCCGCTTGCGTGGCGGCCGGTGAAGCCGCCTTTTCCCTGGGCAGCGACACCGGGGGGTCGGTGCGTCAGCCGGCGGCTTGCTGCGGTATTGTGGGGCTGAAGCCCACTTACGGCATGATATCCCGGTATGGTGTGACGGCTTTGGCCTCCTCCCTGGACCAGGTGGGGATCCTGGCCAGGAATGTGGGGGATACGGCACTGATCCTGAATCATGTGGCTTCCTACGATCCGAAGGATTCCATGTCGTGGCCCGGCGCCGCGGCGGATTACTCAGCCGCCATGGGCGGCGGGGTGGCCGGCAGGCGGTTTGGCATTGTCAAAGAATACCTGGGCAGCGATATGGATCCGGATGCGTTGGCTTGGGTACAGCAGGCGGTGGACCGGCTGATTTCGGCCGGCGCCAAAGTGGAGGAAGTCTCTATGCCCAATATGGCCCACTGCCTGGCTTGCTACTATGTGCTGATGTCCGCGGAATTCCATGCCAATATGGGCCGGTTTGACGGGCTGCGCTTCGGGCTGCGGGCCGAAGGGGATGATTATTTCTCCATGGTGACCGGATCCCGCACCCAAGGTCTGGGCCCTGAGGTGAAGACCAGAATTCTTTTCGGGACCTATGTGCTCCGAGAAGCCCAATACGAAAAATTTTTCCTGAAAGCCATGAAGGTCCGGACGCTGATCTGCCGTGACTATGAAGAGGCTTTCAAGAAAGTGGACTGCCTTCTGACGCCGGTGCAAAATGGACTGCCTTTCCTGTGGGGGAGCCGTCAGGGGGACTCTGTGAAAATGGCGGCCA